>JBFFIS010000296.1:0-3513 GCA_041556375.1 Desulfurivibrionaceae bacterium
CCCCTCAAGCTCCTGCTTATTCAGGATATTGAGCAACCCCGCCGTCACGGCCACCGCCGCATGTTCAGGGTTACGCCCTGTGGCAAAGGCATTGGGGGTTGGATCATCTATAATATACACCCGTGGCTTGGGAAGACCGGCACGGCTGGAAAGCATGGTCACCATCCCATGTAACTCAGGGGCCTGACTCGGACTCACCTCCCTGGCCTTCGACATGGCAAGGGCCATCTTGTCAGAGTACCAGTAGGCGCCAAAATTCATCGCCACGGCAAAGACAAGAGCAATAATCACTCCTGCCTGACCACCAAGGATTTGCCCTGCCACCATGAAGAGAGCGGTCATTGCCGCCATCAACACACCTGTTTTCAATAAACTACTCATAACTCCATCCTCATAAAAAATTTAAACCGTATCATTCAAGACAGGCAAGACCATAAAAAGTTCTTTTTTTTCATGGCTAACCCTTCATTTTCACCACAGTTTTTGAAAAATAAGCATGATTCAATGGACTGGCAATAAACCTGCCCCCTGAAAATGCCGATACAGTAGATATGTTTATCAGGAATCAACGGATGGATTCCTCGCCTTCGATCGTTGTTGAACGGATTCAACCATCCATGTTCCTGAGGAAACCACCATGCGTATCTCGCAATCCCGGGTCAAACTCGCGGCCCACACAGAACTAAACCACGCCAGCAGTACCCGTCGGCAAACAAGTATCGGCACAGCATTGCCACGCAATACACCTCCCCTATTTGGCACAATCTTTGACCGTATCAATCAAAAGCCAACCTTAGTCGCCCCACGGCAACCACAGGAAAATCAAGAGATCATCCTGTCAGCCAATGAACAGCAAATACTCAAACGTTTTGAGTTTGCCCAGGTCGGGGCTGAGCCGAGTCGGTTTGGCTCAGGCTCATCACTCTTTGGATTTTTAAACAATGACTACAACAACTCCTGGCAACAGATGTTTAGGATCCGTTTTGAAAGTCTGCAGCTGCCAACCTTGAGGTTCCCATCTCTCAATGATTTGCGCCAGCAGTTCAGCCAAAACAGATCGTTACCAACATTACGCCACGACATCTTCACCGCAAACATCAAACAGGAAGCACTTCAGTTTAGCGGCGAAGGTATGGTCAAAACAGAGGACGGCAAAACCATCCAGTTTGACTTCAACCTCGTTAAAGAACAAGAGGTTGCAACCATAAGCCACGCCCATTACACCGAGCAACCCACACCAATGATTGACCCCCTGATTTTGGATCTTGATGGTGAGGGGTTCCAGTCAAACGACAACTTCCTCTTTGACTTGGACAGCGATGGTATCTTGGACAGGATTCTCCAACCTAGTCAAGGCTCAGGTTTTCTGGCATACGACCGCAATGGCGATGAAATGATAAACGATGGCACAGAACTTTTTGGCACCGTAAGCGGCAATGGTTTTGCCGACCTCAGCCAATATGATCTGGATCATAATAACTGGATCGATGAGAATGACACCATATACCAGGATCTTTCAGTCTGGCAGGTTGGTGATGAGGGACGTATGACGAGGAAAACATTACAGGAGGAAGAGGTCGGTGCCATATTCCTGGGTTCAGTGACCACCCCCATGTCCATCCTTGCGGCAAACGGTGCCTTTACAGGCCAAATGAGGCAAGGCGGTCTCTTTTTAACAGAAGCCGGGGAAGCCCGAACCATCCACCAGGTTGACCTGGCGAAACAGCAAGCATAAAACAGGTTCGGCTCGATTCTTTTGATACCATCTTACCAAGTCCTTAATTGACATAAGGGAAGGCAATCCCTGTATCCTGTCCTGTGTTTTTTTCCGCAATGACAACGGGAATCTGGGGATCTTCTGAATATCCGGTTTGTAGTATTAGGGCGGATTTTTGGCAGAAGCCCACACAGAGGCCACAGCCAGAGCAGTGACCACTGGTGAACATCAATCTAGCGTTACCCTTATCTTTGTTTCTCTTCAATGCGCCGGTGGGGCACATCCCTGTACAGGACGGGCAACAGTCACATTGGTCAGTGGCGCTAACAGTAAAAAAGTAGGCAGACAACTCTTCTCTGCCATTTTTTCTTTCCTCTGCTGCCGCTTCTATACCAGAGGAAAGAATTCTATTATACAGCACCGGACCTTTGCTGGTCAGGCGCGACATACCCTCAGACGGGAATGGCTGAGCAATAAGCGTCTTTCTCCCAACCCGGGTAAATGTTTTACCCATGAGATGTAAAAAAGAACGTCTTTTCGCTCTTACAGAAGCCAGGAGCTCATGCTTCGGGTCATCTAGGCAACGCAACTTCACATCTCCTGCACCCTGCAAGGAAGAGGCAAGATTCTGCATATTATTATGCAATGATTCCAAACAATGATGATTCAGACATCCTGAGCAACGACTGATATCAATAAAGCCATGTCCCCTGACTACCGTATTCATAACAGCAAGAAACATCTCTGAGAACAGACCAACACAGGGAATAGTGACCTGATTACGATACAGCTTCTCCTTGGCACAGGAAAGAACCACGTCATCAACTCCAGCCATCCCCTCTATAATCCTGGAACAATCTATAGTCTGAACAAAGGCATCATTGGGGCAAACAGCCACACATTGCATGCAGCCCGTGCATTCCGCCCCAGTAAAAACAATATGCCGGCCCTCCAACACCAACCCCTTGGTCCGACAAACATCCAAACAGCGGTGACACCCGTTCTGATTGAACCTTGACCGCAGACAGCGCCTGATATCAAAATCGACCTGCCCAGACATCCCTGCAAGCAGGGTATCAAGGAGTGGCTGCGTCGACATGACCTAGCATGGCCTCTCGTTCATCAAGATACGTTGGCATTGTAAACAAACTCAGTTGCTCCATAGTTTTTTCACAACAATCCGCAAGACCAAGATAAAATCCATTTTCTGTAGCTGCCCTAATATTTTTAATAAAACCAGGCATCCATGGGAGGACAAAGTTAGCCAGAAAAAGTTGCTGTTTCGTCTGCAGCTCTGCGGCCTTTGCCATATCTCCATCATGAAGTGCCTCTCCTTCTAAGGCACAGAGAAAGGATAAGAACTCAAGCTCAATGGCAATATGATCAGGAGGTTCCTGGACATCAACCATGAGGCCAGCATCCTGATAATGGTGCATGACCTCCATGGTGGAATCCCCCATAACCGTCCCTGTTTTTTCCAGATAGGTCGAGCCATAGGGGGAAGCCTTCAAGGCAAAGGGGCCAATAAACAATTGCGCATGGGCAATCTGCAGCTCTTCCTCTGTGCTACTCTGCAATGCCGTGGCCATCTGCTGGGCTGGTTGCTCTCCCTCTATGCAGAGCAACGCCAAAAGGCGCTGAAGATGCAGACAAACATCCTCCCCCTCCAGAAACTTCTTTTCAGGCTCATAAAAACATGCACTTAAAAGCTTAAAGCAATCACTCCACTGCTGTTTTGTGGCAATCTCATCCATTAGCTGTTCACTCTTAGGTTATATTGATAAGCCAAGGCCGGG
>JBFFIS010000297.1:0-3511 GCA_041556375.1 Desulfurivibrionaceae bacterium
ATGGGCATGGCGGCCACCATGGTCATGGAGTTTACCGACCGGGTCTTTCTGGCCAACTATAGTGTGGCCGCTATTTCCGCAGCCCTGCCCGCCGGCATTGCCGCCTTTCTCTGCATGGCATTTCTGGGCGGCATCGGCGGCTACATCTCTGTTTTTATCGCCCAGTATAATGGCGCCGGCCGCAATGAGCGCATCGGCACCGCCCTCTGGCAGGGGATCTATTTCACCCTGGTGGCCGGTGTCATCCTGGTGGCCCTGTCCATCTATGCTGCCGAGCCTCTCTTTCGACTGGCCGGCCATAGTGAGGAGGTACGCCTGCTTGAGGAGGTCTACTTCAACATCCTCTGCCGCGGCGCCATTCTCCATGTCGCCTCTCACACCCTGTCTGGTTTTTTTACCGGCCGAGGCATGACCAGGCCGGTGATGGTCAGCAATTTCGTCGGCATGGCCATCAACATCCCTCTGGACTATGCCCTGATTAACGGCGCTTGGGGCTTCCCAGAGTTAGGCATCACCGGTGCCGCCCTGGCCACGGTGGCCTCCTGGGCAGTGATTGTCCTCATCCTGAGCCTCGTCATCTTTACCAGGGAAAACAACAGGCGCTTTGCCGTTTTTTCCGGCCGAGCCTTTGACCGCGATATTTTCAGCCGCCTGCTGCGTTTTGGTATTCCCGGGGCCATGCAGTTCAGCATCGATATCTTCGCCTTCACCTTCTTCATTCTCATGACAGGGCGCATCGGCACGGTAGAGCTGGCCGCCACCAATATCGTTCTGGCCATCAACTCCCTGGCCTTCATGCCGGCCATGGGCTTCTCCTACGGGGTCAGCAGTCTGGTGGGCCAGGCCCTGGGCCGGGGCAAACCGCGGCAGGCCAGGCGGACCACCTGGAGCGCTGTCCACATCCTCTGCGGCTTCACCCTTGTCCTTGACCTACTCTTCATCTGCGCGCCCCAGGCCCTTATCTCCCTCTTTGTCCCCAGTGGCGCCGCCCAGGCCGACTATGTGGACATCATCCCGCTAGCCGTCAATCTACTCAAGGTGGTGGCCGCCTATATCCTCCTCGACGCCCTGTACATGATCTTTTCGGCGGTACTCAAGGGCGCCGGCGACACCCGCTTCATCATGTGGTGCGTCGCCCTGGCCTCGCTCTTTGCCATGCTCCTGCCGCTCTATGCCGGTATTGAAATTATGCAGTGGGGAATTTACTTCGCCTGGTACTGCGTTCTCTTCTACATCGCCCTGCTCTTTGTCCTGTCGGCCTTCAGGTACCGACAGGGAAAATGGCAGGGAATGCTGGTGGTGGAGAGGAAGACGGCACAGGGTAAAGGATGAAAAGACAGGGTAGAAGCGAGTGCGACGAACGTGGTTCTTACGAACTTTTTTCAGCCTCGCCGCCCTGATGACGGCCGCTAAATAAGCGAATGACAAAACCAAAGACCTTCTGGATGCCGTGCCAGATCCTGGGCAACAGCCAAAACAGCAGCACAACAAAAAGAACAAAACAGACCAAAAAGAGATAGGGATGGCTGAGGGCCAGCCAGATACCGCCCATGACGGCGATGTCCTCGGTGAGAGAGGCCAGCCAGTTGCTAAAGGGTTCCGGCGAGGCATTAATCAGCACTCGGCTCCCTGACTTGGCAACATGGCTGCTGGCGGCAATGGTGCCACCGACAAGGGCGGCGGCCACAGTCAAATCGGCATTGACCTCGCTGATGGCCCCGGCCGCCAGCAGGGCACCAGCCGGGATACGGATAAAGGTATGAATGGCATCCCAGCCCGTATCAAGACCGGGGATCTTATCGGCAAAAAACTCCACGGCAAACATCAGGCCGGCCGCAGTCAACACCATGGGGTGCTGAACAACCTGAAGCTCCGGCGGCAGCGCCATATTACCGGTGATGCCCAGAACACCAAGGGTCAGGATGGCGGCATAGAGATTAACGCCGCTGGCCCAAGCCGCTCCCATGGCCAGAGTTATTGCCTGAATGATCTGCTCGTAGTTTTCCATCTATTTGCCAAAAAGATTATCCAGCAGGCCTTTAACGGCCTCACCGGCCGCCTTCTCCTCCGGACTGGCATCATCGCCAAGCACTTCGTTAATCAGGCTGTCGGTGGCCTGGCGCCGCACCTGGGTGGTGTCGAAATTTATCTTGGGGGAATTGGCCATGCCGCCCACCGCCAGGTGGACGACAATCCGGTCCCCCTGCTTCTCCATATAGCGGGCCGCCTTCAGGCGACTCTCCAGCCTGGAGCTGAGGCGGGGCGACAGGCTTAACGATACCGGCATATTGAGGCGACCATCTAAGCCGACATTGCCATCCATCTTGGCGACAAAGGAGGAGTTCCTCGTGCTTGACCGAATCTGAGCCACCCCTTTTTTAATGGTAAAATCCCCCCCCAGGTCCTGGAGATCAAGGTCGTACAACTCTGGAAGATCGAGGAGGGCGGCCAGGGACTTGCTGAAATCGGCACCAGTAATCCGGGCACCTGCCGTGGAAAACTCACCCAGGGCGGAAATCTCTTTTTTGATCTGCTCCGGGCTGATGCCTCTGCCGTTAAAGGTCATGGCACCGCTCATCGCCCCCAGGGCGTGGGCCGGGCTCTTGGCAACAAAGGTTTTTTGAAGATCAGCAAGCTGCAGGCCATGCATGCCGAGCTTGCCCTCATAGGACGGCACCTCCTGGAGGCGAACCACAGCCTCACCCCGCATCTCGCCGCCCATGGTCTTGCCCTTAAGGTCGCTGACGGTGAAAACACCATTTTTCAGAGTGTAATTGAGCTGAAAATCAGCCATCTCCATCTTCTGGTAGCGGGCCTTGACGATCTGCACCACGCCTTGCGCCGAAAGATCAGAGGGCACAGCAGAACCCTGCTTTTTCCCGGGCACCGGGGGAGCTTTCGGCTTCGGGGCTTTGGTACTATCCTTTTCAGAGAGCACGGCCAGTGAGGCCAAAAGCTCATCGATATCGACCTCCTGGGCCGAGACATTGACTACAACCGGCGGCAGCTTCGAGGTATCCATAAATTGAGCCACGGTTCCGGAGAACTGCAGGGACTGTTTATCAAGGCTGAGATCAACGGTGAAGCCGAGCTGCTCCTGGTCAAAATCAACCTTGCCCTCCTTGTGAACCTCCAGCCCCTTATAAACGGTGTCCACCACAAAGCGAAAATTGCCCTGATAGCGCAGGTCAGCGAGGGTGTTGCCCATCTCCAGACCGATATCGGCATTGGCAATAACATCGGTGGCCGGAATTTCCTCCAGGGCATCCTGGACCTGAACCTTGCCATTTTCCAGGGAGAAATTCTTGACGACAACGGTAAAGGGCAGTTCTGTCGGCGCCGTTGTCTTCTCAGGCGGCAGCACCTGTTCCAGCTCTTGCTTTTGTGTCAGCAGGGCTAATGAGGCAAAATTAAAGACCCCGCGCCAGTCACGGACAACGCGAATGGCCGGGTCCACCAGGCGGATATCGCGAAAGACCACCTTTTTCTGGAGAAGGGGAAGTAATTCATA
>JBFFIS010000298.1:0-3504 GCA_041556375.1 Desulfurivibrionaceae bacterium
CTACCGGCTGCGGATGAAGACGGTGATGGAGAACCAGGAGAATCTTGACATTCGTCAGGCCGTGGTTGACCGGCTTATTGTTGAAGAGGGCCGTATTGCCGGGGTGGTCACTTCTCTGGAGGAGGTGATTCGCTGCCGGACCGTGGTCATTGTCACCGGCACCTTCCTCCACGGTCTTATCCACATCGGCCTGAAGAATTTCCCGGCCGGCCGTATGGGCGATGCCCCCTCCAACTCCCTGCCCAAGCATTTAAAAGAGCTCGGATTCAAGATGGGCCGTATGAAGACCGGTACCACCCCTCGCCTGGACGCCACCACCATTGACTTCTCCGAGCTTGAACCCCAACACAGCGACGAGCCTGCCAATCTCTTTTCCTTCTCAAGCTCTGGCAGCCCGGTTTTGGCGCAACGCCCCTGCTATATCACCTATACCAATGAGAAGACCCACGAGATCATCAGGGCCGGTACGGATCGCTCGCCGATGTATACCGGCCTTATCGAGGGCATCGGCGCCCGCTATTGCCCATCGGTGGAAGACAAGGTCATGCGTTTTCCAGAAAAGCTGCGCCACCAGATCTTTTTGGAGCCGGAAGGCCTCGATACCGTCGAGATCTATCCAAACGGCCTGCCCACCAGTCTGCCGGTGGATGTCCAGCTTGCCATGTTGAGGTCAATCAAGGGCCTGGAGAAGGTCAATGTTATCCGGCCCGGTTATGCCATTGAGTATGATTATGTCGAGCCCACCCAGCTCACCTCAAGCCTGGAGACCAAAATGATCAAGGGCCTCTTCCTGGCCGGTCAGATTAACGGCACCTCCGGTTATGAGGAGGCCGCCGCCCAGGGTCTGATGGCAGGTATCAATGCCGTCCATTACTGCCGAGATGAGGAGCCTCTGGTGCTCAGTCGTTCCCAGGCCTACATCGGTGTTTTGGTGGATGATCTCATTACCCTGGGGACAAAGGAGCCCTATCGCCTCTTTACTTCCCGGGCCGAGTATCGCCTCCTGCTTCGCGAGGATAACGCCGACCTTCGCCTCACTGAGGTTGGCCACGACATCGGCCTGGTGGATGAGGCTACCTACCAGCGCTTTGTCGCCAAGAAAAAGGCCATTGATGAAGCCGTTGCTTTTTTGAACAGCACCCAGGTCAGGCCAAAAAAAGAGGTCAATGAGCGCTTTGCCAAGCAGGGGCTGGCTGAGATGAAACAGGCCGCCAGTCTGGCCGATCTCCTCAGGCGCCCCGAGCTCAGTCTTGACGATCTGCCCGAACTTACCGGCGTACCCCTTGATATTGCCGATAATGTCAAGATCGAGGTCCAGCTCGAGGTCAAATATGAAGGTTACATAAAGCGCCAGATGGAGCAGGTGGCCCGCTTTAAGAAGCTGGAAGAGGTGCCCTTGCCCCTTGAGATGACCTATACGGGTATACCAGGTCTTTCCAATGAGGTGGTGGAGAAGCTGAACTCCATTAATCCCCGTTCCCTAGGCCAGGCCTCACGCATTTCCGGGGTGACACCGGCGGCCATTTCCGTGCTCCAGGTTTATTTGAAGAAGGAAGGGCTGTTGTAGAGGATATTCTGGAAAAATCGGATCGCTCAGGGCGCCCTTGCCGTGCCGGCGGCATACAGGCACACCACAAACAGAACCCCTTTATACGCCAAGCGTATAAAGGGGTTCTGTTTGTGGTGCTATCTTAGTGCCTCAGGTCAGCGGTTTTTCTCGCCCTCAAGCAAGGCATTCAGGGTGCTGATATTGTCGCGCAGCATCAGGGTCTGGCCGTTAACAGCCTCGGCAGCGGCCGCTAACTCCTCGGCATTGGCCGCCAGTTGCTGGGTGCCGCGGTCCATCTCAGTGACGCCGGTGTTGATCTGACCAATACCCTGGGACTGCTCATGGGAGGCTGTGGAGATTTCATCGACAAGAATGCTCACCTTGTGGGAACCCTCTGTCACCTGCTGTGACTCTTTGACCACCGTACTTGCCTGGTCCAGGCCCTTGTCAACATTGGCAATGGCCTGGCCGACAAGATTACTGGAATTTTTGGCAGACTCGGCAGTGCGTTGGGCCAGATTGCGAACCTCTTCAGCAACCACGGCAAAGCCGGCCCCGGCCTCGCCAGCTCGGGCTGCCTCAACAGCGGCATTGAGAGCAAGGAGGTTGGTCTGGAAGGCAATGCCTTCAATTTCGCCGATAAAGGTGGCAATGGCGTCAGAATCGGACTTGATGTTCTCCATGGAGGCCTGCATGGTTTTCATGCTTTCATCAGCCATGGCACTGATGCGCTCATTTTCCTTAATGGCGGAGTTGGCCAGGGATGAGTTGTTATCGTTTTGTTGGGTCATGGCAGTAATTTCTTCCAGGGAGGCGCTGGTCTCCTCGAGGGAGGCGGCCATCTCCGAGGCCATTTCCGCCACGGTCTGGGAGGTCTGGGCCGTGATCTGGGCCTCATCGGAGATGCGGTCAGCACTCATCTCCAGATCTTCAACAATGGTATTGATCACCCGGACAATCATCTGCACAAAGAAGTAGGAACCAGCCAGGACGAAAAGTATGGTGATAATGCCGCCCACCGTAAAAAACAGGCTGAAGCTGTTTACCTCACTGATTGCGGTTTCTTTGAGGCTTTCAGAGCCTTCGCGCAGCTCGTCAACGGCGGCCTTGGTGCTGACCATCAGGTCGTAATAATACTCAAAAAATTCGTCTTCAAAGGTACCCAGGGCCCCTTCCATGTCTTCCTGTTCCAGGGCCGGTAGGATTTGGTCGGTAATCATGGTCTTCATTGCCGGCCATGTCTGAGACAGTTCGTTGTAAGACTCGGCAACCGAGGGAGCCCTGGCCATATCGTGACAGCTGCCGCAGGAGATCTTGTCACTGCCGTCCCCCTGGACAAAGATGCGCATCTCCTCGATGGCTTGGTCGAATTTTTTGGTGGTGGAGTGCAGACCGCTTAAGGTTTCAGGGTCGTAATCGATGATCTGGGACTTGAGGATGCTGTTAAGGAGGTTGAGGTTGAGGCGGGTGCGGGCGATGGCGTCAATGTAGTTGGCCTTAAGTTCGATACCGCTGTACATAGTGCCGCCGATCTGAACACGATGAATAATAAAAAGTGCTAAAACAGTGCTGCAGATCAAGGCAAGGGACAGAAGGGCAACAAGACCAAAAAGCTTGACCCGTAAGCTGAAACGATTGAAAAACTGTTTCATTAATAACCTCAACACTTAAATATTATTGACAAAAAGCCACTGGCACCACATCAGAGTATCGGCCAAAGAGGGGAAAAAGTAAACTGAAGAAAGACAAGAAATGTATTTTCTTGTCGTCCGGCCTCATTGGGAACATGTTGTTTTCATTGCTGTAAAACCAAGGGCGGGCCTAGCGGCTCTCAAGGATTTGGTCGAGTTTGCGGGCCAGATAGTTCATGTGGATTTTTTCTTCTTCGGCAAGATGGTTGAAGAGTTTAGTCTTCTGCTCATCTTTTTCCTGCCTGCTCAGGCGGGAATAGAAGA
>JBFFIS010000299.1:0-3496 GCA_041556375.1 Desulfurivibrionaceae bacterium
AGAAACAAATCGAGTGGACAGGTATGGCGGTCAGCTCTTTATGATTTTGGGAGATATCGATCATTTTAAGAAGATTAATGACACCCACGGCCACGATGCCGGTGATTTCATCCTGACAAAGATTGCCTCAACCCTGACAGCCAACCTGCGTTCCACGGATGTCCTCTGTCGCTGGGGTGGTGAGGAGTTTATGGTTCTGGTCAGCGGCAAGGCTCCTGAGGATGGCAAAAAGGTGGCGGAGAAGCTTCGTAAGGCGGTGGAAGATGAGGTTATGTCTTTTAAGCCGCGGATCCAGGTTACGATGAGTTTCGGGGTCTGCGCCTACCGGCCGAAGATGACCATGGAGGACCTTATCAAGTGCAGCGATGAGATGCTTTATAGCGCCAAACGTAATGGCCGCAATAAGGTGAGGTCTGCAGGGCTATGATACTTCCCGCTTAAAGTCGGCAAGGGTGGCAAGCAGATAGTCAATATCCTTGTCCTCGTGGTCGGCACAAACCTGCAGGCGGATCTCGTCGGCGCCTCGGGGTACCACAGGGTAGCTGAGAGGCGTTGCCAGGATGCCCTTGCTAAAGAGGTAGGTGCTCAGGGCATTATTGAGCCCGGTGTCAGCGGTGACCACCGGCACAATGGGATGTTCACTGCTGATAATCTGGTAGTTAAGGGCCAAGAGCCCCTCTTCAAGACGCCTGGTAAGGGTTCTGAGCTTGCCCAGGCGCTTCCTGCCCTCAGGACTGTCAGTAAGTTCGACACTTTTTTTTGCCGCCGCTGCCTCAGCTGGGGTGATGGGGTTTGAGTAGATGTAGCAGGCCGCTGTTTCCCGCAGATAGCTGATAAGAGTGGCATCCCCTGCCACATAACCACCGTTGACGCCAAAGGCCTTCCCCAGGGTACCGATAACCAGGTCGGCTTTGGCGTTGGTGTACTCCTCTGTTCCCCTGCCTGTCTTGCCAAATACGCCGACGCCGTGGGAGTCGTCGATGATGGTCAGGATACCCTCGCTAAATTCTTTTTCATAGCTCCGGCACAGGCGGTTGATCTCGGCCAGGGGGGCGTGGTCGCCGCGCATGCTGAAGATGCCGTCACTGACCACCAGGACGCGGCTGGCCTGTCCTACCGTGTCTTGAATCTGGGCCTCAAGTTCGTTCATGTTGAGATGAGCATAGATCTTTTTTGCTGCTGGTTTGGCCAGGCGCAGGGCATTGATGATCGAATTATGGTTGAGGCCGTCGCTGATCACCGCGGTTTCAGGGCTGATCAGTGGGGCCAGGACGCCAAGCACGGCGGCATAGGCGCTGTTGAAGATCATGGCCGCCGGCCGGCTGTGGAAGCGGGCCAGGGTCTTTTCCAGGTCGATATGGGGTTTCGTGGTGCCGCTGATAAAGCGTACGGCCCCGGGGCCGACCCCATAGGTGCGGGCTGCCTGTTCAGCGGCCGCAAGAAGATCCGGATGGCGGGCCAGGCCGAGATAGGAGTTGCTGTTCATCCGCAGAAAGGGCGTCTGGCCCTGGCCTTTGATAAGTAGCCGCGGACCGTAGCCATCTTTGGGGCCAATAATTTTTTCTACTACCTTTTCATCGCCTTTTAAAATTCCTTGCTTGCGGCGATCGGCAAGATTGGCCTCAAGTCCCTTCAGAAAAGCATCCATCTCTTTCCCCTCATTTTTCCTTAGGCGTCGTCAGCTTGGCCAGCATATCCTCGACCATCTCCGCAAGGGTGTATTGCGGCTGCCAGCCCCATTCCCGGCGAGCCACCGAGTCGTCCATGGAGTGGGGCCAGCTGTCGGCAATGGCCTGGCGTACAGGGTCTATCTCGTAGCGCATGGTGAAGTCGGGAATGTGGCTGCGGATGGCGGCAGCCAATTCCTCCGGGGTGAAGTTCATCGCTGTGATATTGTAGCCGTTGCGGTGGATAAGGGTGCTGCTGTCTGCCTCCATCAGGGTAATGGCAGCCCCGATGGCGTCCGGCATATACATCATATCCAACCGGCTGTCCGGCCTGAGGAAGCAGGAAAAAGGCCTATGTTCCCGGGCAGCATAAAAGATGTCTACGGCGTAATCGGTGGTGCCGCCCCCGGGTTTGGTAACAGAGGAGATCAATCCCGGGTAGCGCACACCCCGGCAGTCGACACCAAAGCGCCTGAAGTAATAATTGCAGAGCAGCTCGCCGCTGAGCTTGGTGATGCCGTAGATGGTGGTGGGTTGCTGCAGGGTGTCTTGGGGGGTGTGGTCCTGGGGGGTGGTGGGGCCAAAGGCGCCAATAGAACTGGGGAAGAACACGGCGCAGCCGTGCAGGCGGGCAACCTCCAGGACATTGGTAAGGCCGGCCATGTTGACCTGCCAGGCCAGTTGGGGATGACCCTCGGCCACGGCTGAAAGCAAAGAGGCGAGATGGTAGATGGTCTTTATGTTGTGGTCGCAGACGACTTTGTCGACAGCGCTAAAATCGGTCACATCCAGGTAGATAAAAGGACCCGACTCAGCGATGGCAGGCGGCGGCGGATGTTTGCGGCCCGAGGCCACCACCTGTTCACCGCCGTGAATGGCACGCAGGGCCGGGGTCAGTTCCGAGCCGATCTGGCCGGTGGCGCCGGTGATGAGAATGCTTTGCATGGGGCCTCCTTGTATCTCAAAGTATGGCAGTGGCAGAATGATTCTGTCAATTGCGAAGATAGGTCGGGGAGGGTTGTGGAAAAAAGGGAAGATCTGACGGTGTTCAGGAGGTGGGAGAAATTAAGGGTGAAAAAATATCATTTTCAATGAGGGTTCAGGATAATTATCGATGAGCCGCCCAGGCCAGTGACCGGTTTAAAAGGTTAAGGTCTGGGCGGCTCTCGACTGTTAAAAAGTGTTAAAAATCTTCAAAATCATCATCGTCGAAGGGGATGGCTTCCTCCGCCCTTTTTTTTGCCGGGGACTTGGTCGGTGGCGCTGTCTTTTTTTCTAACCTTGCCGGTGCGGACAGAGCCTTATGGTGCCGAACAGAAGGGGGCTGGACAATCACCTCTTCGGACTCGCTGGCCGAGAAAACTTGGCTGAGGGCGCAGGATCCGGTGAGGATGCCATTAAGGGAGTCGACAATCTCTTCAAGATAATGGGCCTGGGTCTTCAGCTCCTCAGAGGAGGCGGCTGATTCTTCGGCCGAGGCAGCGTTGGTCTGGGTCACCGATTCCATCTCCGAGATGGTGAGTCGGATCTGCTCGACACCTTGGGCCTGTTCGTTGGAGGCAGTCGATATCTCGCTGACCAGGGCGCTGACCTTGCTGTTTGACTCTGCCACTTCATTAAAGGTGTCGTTGGAGCTTAGTGCTATGCTTTCGCCCCTTTTGACCTGGCTGATCGTGGCCTCAATAAGAGCTGCCGTAGTTTTGGCCGCCTCGGTAGCCCGCATGGCCAGATTACGAACCTCATCGGCCACCACAGCAAAACCTGCCCCGGCCTCACCGGCCCGAGCTGCCTCCACTGCAGCATTCAAGGCCAGGAGGTTGGTCTGAAAG
>JBFFIS010000300.1:0-3492 GCA_041556375.1 Desulfurivibrionaceae bacterium
CCTGGTGACCAGTGGGCGTGGTGCCTCACCGCGTGAGGTCGAGGCCCTTGCCGAGCGTATAAGCGCCATCCGCGCTCAGGTGGATATCAAGGTCTGCGGCTCTTTTGGTATTTTGGCGGCTGAGGAACTTGGCCAGTTGCGCGAGGCCGGCATGGATCGCTATCATCACAATCTCGAAAGCTCCCGGCAGTTCTTTCCCTCCATGTGCACCACTCATAGTTTTGAAGACCGGGTTGCCACCATCCAGGCCGCTCAGTCTGTCGGCCTTTCGGTGTGCAGTGGCGGCATTATCGGTCTGGGTGAGGATGAAGGCGACCGTATCTCCATGGCGACCACCCTGGCCGAACTTGGGGTGGATTCGGTGCCGATCAATATTCTCATCCCTCTGCCCGGGACCCCCCTTGCTGATATCAAACCGTTGGCTGTGGAGGAGATCCTCCGTGCCATCGCTATTTTTCGTCTTCTGGCCCCCAGCGTGCCGGTGCGCCTCGCCGCCGGTAGGGAGTCGGCCCTGGGTGATTTCCTCAGTGCCGCCTTTCTGGCCGGGGCAGACGCCATGATGATCGGCGGTTATCTCACCCAGCGGGGTCGGACTCCGGAGCAGGATAGGCAGTTTGTCAGCAGGATGCAGGCCTTATGGACCCGCTGAAATGGCTGGCCAAACGGCAACAACAGGGGAACCTTCGCAGCCTGCGTCCCCTGGTGCGGCCCCTGAGCGGTGCTCTGCATCTTGCCCAAAGTGATCAGACCCTCATTGATTTTTCCTCCAACGATTATCTGGCCCTGTCAGTTCATCCCCAGGTCATAGCGACAAGCAGACAGTTTCTTGAAGAGCATGGCGCCGGCAGCGGTGCGGCCCGCTTGATGAGCGGCGATCTCGCCCTCCATCACCAGCTCGAAGAGGAGATTGCCCGCTTCAAGGGCCAGGAGGCCGCCCTTCTTTTCGGCAGTGGTTACATGGCCAATGCCGGCGTGATTCCGGCCCTCATGGGCCGTCATGATGTCATCTTTTCCGATAAGCTTAACCACGCCTCCATTGTTGACGGCTGTCTGCTCTCCGGTGCCCGCCTCGTCCGTTTCCGCCATAATGATATGGCCCATCTCCAGGCCCTGCTGTCCGAAAAAAGGGGCAGCGGCCAGGCTCTTATTGTCGTGGAGTCTCTCTACTCTATGGACGGCGACAAGGCACCACTTGCCGAACTTGTCGAACTGAAGAATAAATATAACTGTTTGTTACTGGTTGATGAGGCCCATGCTACCGGTGTTTTTGGGGCCACCGGCGCCGGGCTTGTTGAGGAGGCCGGAGTTACTGCCGAGGTCGACCTTGTTATGGGCACCTTCGGTAAGGCCTTGGGCAGTTACGGGGCCTATGTTGCCGCTAGCCAGCCCTGGGTCGATTTTCTGATCAATCGGGCCCGCAGTTTTATCTATTCCACTTCTTTGCCGCCGGCGGTCATTGGTGCCAGTATGGGTGCCTTACAGGTGGTGAAAGGCGACCCCAATCTAGGCCGGCAGCTTCTGGCCAAGGTGGTTTTTTTTAAAGAGGCCCTTGCCGCTCATAACCTGCTGGTGGAGTCGTCCACCCAGATTGTGCCGCTCATGGTTGGGGAAAGCGAAGCAGCGCTCAAGCTGGCCGCTCGGCTTGGGGAGGCCGGTTTCTTTGTTACGGCAGTGCGCCCCCCCACCGTGCCGGAAAATACGGCGCGCCTACGCTTCTCCATCACGCTTCATCACAGCGAAGAGGATCTCGCCGCCCTGGCCCAACTGGTCGCCAATCTACTTTGATCAATACGTAGGTCTGAGTCCTCTTTGGTTCTTTAGAACAACTTTTTAAGAGTAGCGAAGCTTTTGCTTACTTTAGCTCTGAGAAGATTTGCTATTCAGGCACCTTGTTTGCGGCTTATCGGCAGCTCCCCATTACGAAAGGCATCCAGGAAAACATCGGCGATCCGTGGATCGAAAACCGTGCCCCTGTTTTTCTCGAGATAGGCGATGGCCTGCGCTTCAGTCCAGGCCTTTCTGTAAGGCCTGTCAGATGTCAGGGCCTCCCACTGGTCCACTACTGTAAAAATACGGGCCACAATAGGAATATTCTCCCCCTTTAAGCCTTGGGGATATCCGTTGCCGTCCCAGCGCTCATGGTGGGAATAGGCAACCGGTATGGATTCTTGCAGAAAAGGAATCTGCGAGAGAAACTCATGGGCATACTCGGTATGCTTATCCATGATAAGCCGTTCTTCCTGGGTCAGGGCACCGTTTTTAAGCAAAATGGAGTCAGGAATGGCTAGTTTTCCTATATCATGGAGCAGGGCCCCGTAGCCAATATTGCGAACCTCCTTTTCAGTGAGATCAAGTTTCCTTGCCATCCATTCGCTGAGCAACCGAACCCTTTGGCAGTGTCCCTCAGTTTCCCTGTCACGGTATTCCAGAACCTTTGCCCAGCTTTCAAGTGTCTGGTTGTATGACTGGTTGAGCTCTTCCCTTGAAGACATTACCATCTGCAAGTTTGTCTCATCGTTTTTAATGATGATCCAGGCCACAAAAGCGGAACAACAGAGGAGCATAACAATGGTGGCAAACTCCATGTACAGAAAGTGTATATCCTGTCCGGAAACTCTGTCGCTCAAAACAAAGAAAAGGAATATCGCAAGAAGTGATGCAGAGGCCAGCAGGACACTAATTAAGGCTGCTCTGCGTCCCTGCAGAAAGGTGGCGCTGACTACTACAATGGGGTAGGCGACTATGCCGGAGTCATTGATTGTGCCGCTGATGGCAATATTGATAGTTACGGCCAGCATGCTGACAAGGGTGAAGAGCAGGGCGCTGGTATAATAATACCGCCTCGTCCTGATCAAAACCAAAAGGGGAATGCAGAGGACGCTGAGTGTGACCAGGGAAAGGGCGTGGAGGTTGGCTCCTCCCAGAAAATTGAGCACAGCAAGGCTGAGGCTCAGCGAAAGGGTGATTAGGGAGAAGAAGTATAAGATTTGCTCCTTTTGCCTGGTCTCAAACGCAGAACGGGGGCGAGTTTCAAAATATGTGGCAAGTTTTTGTTCCAATCGCTCGAAATCCCTTTCTCAATCTATCTTCTCATAGAAGACACATTCATTCATTATGAAACGTGACGTGTGAACCGATACCCATATGGTTCATGGAGCTGGCTAGGCACCAAGGCGCCCACCATGGGGCCGCTGGGGTTGAAGTTCGCCTGTCGAAGGTCAACAAGCATCTTCTTTAGCTGGTTTTGAGTAACAAAAAGGAGAAGCCTCCTGTTGCCATAAAACAGCAGGCTGGCTCCCCTTTTTAAGCCTTCAGTCTAAAACCCTATCTTGTCAGATGGCGGTACTTAATGCGGTGCGGTTGGGCCGCTGCTTCACCAAGGCGTTTCTTGCGGTCCTCCTCATACTCGGTGTAGTTGCCGTCAAAGAAGTTGACCTGGCTGTCTCCCTCAAAGGCTAGAATATGGGTGGCAATGCGGTCGAGGAACCAGCG
>JBFFIS010000301.1:0-3477 GCA_041556375.1 Desulfurivibrionaceae bacterium
CGTGGTAACGTTTGCAGGTCTGCAGGGCCTCTTCACCATCAGCAGCCTCTAAAACGGAGTATCCCAAGGGGGTGAGGATTTCAACGGTCATGGTCCGCACGATGTCATCATCCTCAACCAGGAGAATTGTTTCCGTCCCTTTGGCCATGGCCAGCGCCTCAACTGGTCTTGCAACAGGGGAGGTCAAAGCCTGGTCATGGCGGGGCAGATAGATTTTAAAGGTAGTGCCCTGGCCAGGCTCGCTATAGACCAGAATCTCGCCTTTATTTTGTTTGATAATGCCATAGACCGTTGCCAAGCCCAGGCCGGTGCCCTTGCCCTTCTCCTTGGTGGTGAAAAAGGGTTCAAAGATCTTGGCAAGGGTTTCCTGGGACATACCCTGACCGCTGTCGGAAATGGCGATCAGGACATAATCACCGGCGCTAATCTCATAATGTCTTTCGACATAGGCCTGATCCAGGGTGACATTCTTGGCCTCAAAGGTCAATTTGCCCCCCTGGGGCATGGCATCCCGCGCATTAACTGCCAGATTAATTATTACCTGCTCAAACTGGGTTTGATCGGCTTGGGTGTGCCACAAACCCGCCCCGAAGACAATATTAATGTCGATATCCTCGCCCAGCAGACGGCTCAACATCTTTTTGAGACCCTGCAGTGACTTGCCGACGTCAATATCCTGGGGATGGACAATCTGTTTCCGGCTGAAGGCAAGGAGCTGCTGGGTCAGACCCACGGCCCGCTGGCCGGAGTCGAGTATTGTTTTAATCTTGCTGCGAAAGGGATTGTCGGCCTCCATCTTCATCAGACACATTTCGGCGTAGCCGTTAATGGCGCTGAGGATATTGTTAAAATCATGGGCGACGCCGCCGGCCAAGGTACCCACCGCCTCCATCTTCTGGGCAAAGGAGAGCTGGTGGGCCAGGGTATCCCGCTCCTCTTCCGCCTGTTTCTGGGCGCTAATGTCACGAATAAATTCCACGACCTGGCTGACATCGCCCTTTTCATCGCGCACCGGGTAGGCAAAGACCTCCAGCCATTTTTCGGTGTCGTCCCCGCCTTTACGCCCCCGCATCTCACAACGCTGCAGGACCCCCTGAGTCAATGCCTCGTGACTGGGGCACACCTCACAGGGGGTGTCCCGGTCATGGAAAACCTCGTAACATTTCTTGCCCTTCAGGGGCAGCTTGTCCTTATACCACTCTTCAATACATTGATTGGTTTCCAGGATGTAATAGTTGCTGTCATGAACAGAGATACCATCCTGGATACCGTTGAGAATACTCTTTAAAAATCTTTCACTCTGGCGGAGATTCTGGTCCGAAGCAATAAGGGCCTGAGCCAGGCCCTCCAACTCCTGGCCAAGCTCTTTGATCTCGGCAGGCCGTCTCCAGTCAAGGGTCAAGGGCTCCTTATGTTCAACAAGACGGGTAAGGCCGTTGACCAGTTGCCGACGCATCTTTTCTGTTTTACCGGCAAAGGTCATGGCCAACAGTAAAACCAGGACAAAGAGAAGGCCCAGAATAAGGGCAAAACGCCCCATAAAAATTTGGCGCCAGGCCTCCAACTCTCCGGTGTGAACGGCATGGGCCATCCACACCGTGTGTTCGCGGTGTGGATCGTCGACTATCTTGACAAAGGCGGTTTTCCGGGCCTCCAGAGAGGATAAAAGGAGATGACTCTTTTCAGAAGCAACCGTAAAGAAATCAGGAAACTCCTCACTTACCGGCGTATAGCCATGGACATGGCTGCCATTGTCAGCATGGCTATGATGCGATTCATAACGATGGAGAACCTTGCCAGCACCGCTGACAATGAAATCATAGGGAAGATCTTCGATAAAAGGAGCCAGGGAAATCTTCATAAAAACGGCGCCGCCATAGGCCCCCTTTTTATTCTTGCCGGGGATACCCAGAACAATACGCGGGAAATGGGTATGTTCCTGCTTTTTATCTAAAAACTCCTGCTCAACACCGGCAACAAAGACCCTATTCAAGGCTGCGCTTTTACCTTCCTCATGCCAACCGGCAATAACATCTGGCCTGAAAACATCGGCAAGGGAATGCTGGGTCAAGACATCGTTGCCATTCAGGCCCCAGCTACTGATAACCTGGCCGGACTTATCAACCAAAATAATTTCCTGGACACCGGAGTCAGACGGCAGCCAGCGCCTGAACATGGACGTCATGCGCTGCTTTATTTTTTTGGGATCAAGAAAGCGGGCGTTGGGATCGGAGAAGAGCTCCACGGCTCCGGGCAGAGCCGTGATGGTCCGCAGATCGGCCTTGCGGTGCTCAATGGTCGTTTCCAGAAAAGAGACCTGATCCTCAAGCTCGTGCACGCGCTCAAGGGTCGTAAGTTGCTCCAGCTTGCCGGCAACCATGGGCAGATTAACAATGACAAGGCTGAGCACAGGAAGGACGCCCACGGTGAGCAGGGCCAGGGCGATAAGATTTTTCAGGCTGAACTGGATAAAGAATCTATGGGGCATAGGAGGCATCAACCAGGGTTAGAATTGAAGCACAACACCTCAGGTTCATTAGCTTTTTCATCAGGGTAGCATAGCCTATCAGGCCATGGCAATTTTTTTAACAACCCTGCCCTGTCGATGGATCGGCAGAGAACATTTTCATTAAATTTCTCTGCCCACGCACATTTCAAGCGGCTCAGTGGTTTTTCAAAAAAACACTTTAATCCTAGCCAACAATAGTGTATCAAGGGTCCGACCCAACGTTGTGCAGGGCATGACGTTTCATGATGTGGAGAAAATGGAAAGACAGATGGAGTATGAAATAGACTATAGCCACATGCCGGACTATGCCCTGATTACCACAACAGGCAAGGCCAGGGTGGAGGGCTTTACAGATTTACTCAAGGAACTGACAGACTCGCCGCTCTGGATTAAGGGCAGCAAACAGCTTGTTGACCACCAGGCACTGGAGCTAAGTCACCTCAGCCCTGAGGACATCCTCATGATCCAAAATATCGTCTGTCTCTTTGCCGACAGACTGGGAAACGGCAGGTGCGCCTTTGTCATGGAGGGTATTTCCGGTTTTCTCACCGGCGAGTTCTATGTCTCCTCGGCCTCTATACCTCACAATGGCGCCCGCTCCTTTTCCGAGATGACACCGGCCCTCTTCTGGCTGCTGCTTGACGATTGATGCCCTCAGGGCCCAAAAGACTTCATCCCCTAGCACTTCCTGTCTTGTAACCACCTCTGAAGATGATTCAGCCTCGAGCCTCTTCACCCTCCAGCACCAGCAAGGGGCGACAAATTCGTAGCTTTTCCAGCACCCCTTTTCACAAAAATGTCACCTGCACCAGCAGTGTAGCCCGGGCTCTGCAGATTCTTAAACCGCCAATCCCCCTTTGCAGCTAAGGAAAAGGCCATTTTTATAATTTTCCCGGGCGCTGGCATGGCTCTGGCAATTCCTGTAACTAACAGGCGGCCATCCTTGGCCCCCACAACCCATAGCCATC
>JBFFIS010000302.1:0-3473 GCA_041556375.1 Desulfurivibrionaceae bacterium
GGGGGTCGGTAAAGGCAGAATGGGCAAGCTCTTTTTCATGCCTCCTCTTTTTGGCAGCCAGCATTGCCACCAGAGACGAAACCGTGGCCGCCAGAGTTACAAGTACAAAGGCCAAGAGATAAAAGGTCACTCTCTCCTTATAAATTATCTCCTGAAGCCGGGCGGCAGAAACAAAGGATATTATCTTGCCAAAAGGAGCGCCTGAAGAACCGAATGTTGCCTGGGGAGACTGCACGGTGGCAAAGGCGAAAAATCCATTTTCCGTTAAAATGTGTCCGCCATCCAGGGCGTTTACCCGTTGCCACTCCACAGGATACCTCTTGGCAAAGGTCCTGTCCTTGCCGTCAGCAAACATAAAACCCCACTCATCCTCCTTGTCTGCGCCCACCAGCCAGTAGCCGGCACTATTAACCAGCATGGTCTGCCAAGAGTCATAGAGTTCGACATGGTGAGGAAAGGCAAATTCATCACGGACATGTTTCAAAAGATGGGCCCCGTAATAATTAAGGAGAACCATGCCGATTTTCTGTCCCTGGCCATCAAATACCGGTCGACCGATCCTTATCATCGGCTTAAAGGGGATCTCAACCTTACCATGCTCAACATTGAGATCCACCGGGGAGACATAAACCTGCCCAAGCTCAAGGTCCATACACTCCTTAAAGTAATAACGCTGGCTCTTGTTCTGCAGATTCTCAGAAGCGGAGGAATAAGCCGCACCACCATTATAATTTACCCTAAGGCGTTCACGTCCGCCTTTGTCAATGACCCTAAGCTGATCATAAATCCCCTTGTCTCTAACAAAAATCAGAAAGTCTTCCTGAAGACTCATCAGGGCCATATCTGTCTGAGGATACGCCATGGAGGCTGCCAGATAGCGGTTAGCGCAATAATTCAGATCAGCAAAAATCCAGTCAAAATGCTCGCGCATCGTTTCAGCAAGAAGGCTGGCCCGATGAACCTCGAGATTGCGCAACGATTGCAGGGCATTCTTCTTCTTGCTTTCATAAATATAGAGATGAAAAACCATCAGGGAGACAATAATAGAGACAAAGACCGCCATAAAGGTCTTCACAAAAGAGATGGTTTCCTGCCGGGAACAGGCCTTAGCCTTCTTGTCCATAGTCAACTCCGAGATGGTTACTCTGGTGATCGCCTCGCAAGAATGGAAACTCGGGGCACTTGCGGTGCTCACCTCTGAAGGATAAGGGAAAAGAGGGTTGGCCGTCAACCGCTGGCAGTGCACCGGCAAAGAATTTTAGTCGGACGTCGTTGTCTTCCACATAAAAGACTTTGAAAAAAAAATATTCCGTTCTACATTTACCAGGAAGCATCTTTCGCCCTAGCAAGCATTCAATAGTAACCACAGACAGATAACTCTCACCCCCAAGACGAGATTCATCCATGGTAAACAATCCGAGCTACGAAGACCTGCTGAAACAAAATGCGCTTCTCGAGAAAAAGGCGGCCACCCGTATCAAGTCTATGATGGCTCTGGAGGCAGATGTTGAACAATATCGATCCCTGATCGATAATGCCCAAGACCTCATCCACAGTGTCAGGCCAGACGGCTCCTTCCTTTACACCAACCAGACCTGGAAAAAGGTCCTGGGCTACACTGAGGACGACCTCAAAGACATGAGGCTCATGGACATAGTTGATGAAAGTTGCCGCGACAAATGCCGGGGCATCTTCACGCAACTGATCAGTGGCGAAAACATTGCGCGCAACGAGACCACCTTTGTTGCCAAAGATGGCCGCAAGATCATTGTCGAAGGCCAGTGCACCACCCAATTCCACGATGGCCAACCCACCAGAATGACGGGGTTTTTCAGGGACATAAGTGACCGCAGCCGTAACGAAGCCGCCCTGCGAGAAAGCGAGATGCGCTACCGTGACCTCTTTGAAAATGCCCATGACATCATCCAGATTGTCCGACCGGACGGCAAACTCCTCTATGTCAACAACGCCTGGCGCCAGACCTTTGGCTATAGAGAAGACGAAACTGAAGGCCTTTCCATCTTTGACATCATCAGTGCAGACTGCCAGGACCATTGCCAGGAAACCTTTGGCAGAGTGATCTCAGAAGAAAAAACCCATTACATCAACACGGTTTTTGCTGATAAAAATGGCAAGAAGGTCATGATCGAGGGTAATGCCATCTGCAAATTTGAAGACGGCAAGCCCCTCTACACCCAGTGTATCTTTCGTGATGTCACCGAAAAAAAGAAAATGGAGGAGGAGCTCATCAAGGCCCAGAAGCTGGAGTCCGTAGGGATTTTCGCCGGCGGCATCGCCCATGACTTCAACAACCTCCTCCAGGCCATTATTGGCAACATATCCCTGGCAAAAATGTACATCAGCCCAGAAGATAAGGCATACGAACGCCTGGAGAGAACAGAGAAGGCTTCCATGCTGGCCACAAATCTTACCCAGCAGCTTCTCACCTTCTCCAAGGGCGGCGAGCCCATCAAGACTGTCACCGCCATCAACGACATCCTGAAGGAGGCGACCAGCTTCAGCCTGCGCGGCTCCAAGGTCAAATGCCAGTATCAGCTGGCCGAAGACCTCCTGCCGGTTGAGGTTGACAAGGGACAGTTAGGGCAGGTTGCCCAGAATCTGGCAATTAATGCCAACCAGGCCATGCCTGACGGCGGCATTTTAACTATTGCCGCCTCTAATCTTGTCATTGGTGACCACGACCTCTACAACCTGCCGGCCGGCAACTATATCAAGATCACCTTTCAGGACCAAGGCAGCGGTATAAGCAAAGAGAATATCGCCAAAATATTCGACCCTTATTTTTCCAGTAAAAAAACAGGCAGCGGCCTGGGGCTGGCCATCTCCTATTCCATTATCAATAATCACGGCGGCCTTATCACCGTGGATTCAGAGCCGGGCCAAGGGGCAACCTTCACTATCTTTTTACCGGCCACCAAAACACCAGACCCTATAGAAAAAAAGTGCGTCGAGCAGACCATAGCCCAGAAGGGCCGCATCCTTCTTCTTGATGACGAAGACATTGTCCTTGATGTCCTCCAAGAAATGCTGACTTTCCTGGGATGTGAAACCGACGAGGCCAAGGACGGCGAGCAGGCCATTGCCCTCTACCAAAAGGCCCTGAAGAAGGGCAGGCCATACAGTGGTGTCATCATGGACCTCACCATACCAGGCGGGCTGGGAGGTCGGGAGACCCTGAGTAAACTTAAACAAATCGACCCTGAAGTTAAGGCCATTGTCTCAAGTGGCTACGCCAATGACCCCATCATGACCAAATTCAAAGAACACGGCTTCTGCGGTGTAGTCCCGAAGCCTTACAAGGTCGAAGATCTCAGCCAGGCCCTCACGGCAATATTTACCGATTAATAAATATGCCTACCAGGAAACCATCGCCTCGCCACTGACGATTCTCCGTCACCCGGGGAAAAGCACATCCCTTTGATTCCTTTATATTTTTTTTAATGAATGGTGCA
>JBFFIS010000303.1:0-3453 GCA_041556375.1 Desulfurivibrionaceae bacterium
CCTGGGGCCGACCCTGAAGGACCACGGCATTATCGGCAGCAGCTCAATCATTGAGAAATGCCGTTCAGAACTTGCCCTGGCAGCCCAGGGTGAGGCGCATATCCTGCTCACCGGCGAGACAGGAACCGGCAAGGAACTCTTTGCCCGGGCCCTCCACGCCAACAGCAACCGCTCCCATAAAAATTTTGTCGTGGTGGATTGCGCCGCCCTGCCGGCCAATCTCATCGAGAGCGCCCTCTTTGGCCACGAGCGCGGCGCCTTTACCGGGGCTGAAAAAAGCTCAACAGGCCTGATCAAACAGGCGGACAACGGCACCCTGTTTCTCGACGAGATTGGCGAACTTCCCCTCAACCTGCAGACCCCCTTTCTCCGCGTCCTGCAGGAACAACGTTTCCGGCCAGTGGGCAGCACAAGCGAAGAGGAAAGCAACTTCCGACTGGTGGCGGCCACCCATCGAGATCTGCCCGCCATGGTCGCCAACAAGGAGTTCCGCGAGGACCTCCTTTACCGGTTGCAGGCCCTGGTCATCAAATTACCACCGCTGCGGGAACGGGCCGAAGACATCGCCGAACTGGCCTACCACTTTGTCGGCCAGATCTGCGGCAAGTACGGCATTGCCGCCAAGGAGATTGGTCCCGACACCCTGGATATGCTGTGCGCCTACAGTTGGCCCGGCAATATCCGCGAACTGATCAACACCCTTGAGAGCGCCATCAATATCGCCCTAAATGAACCGCTCCTCTTTCCCAAGCACCTGCCCATCCCACTCCGCACCAAGGTAAAGCTACAAAACATCAAACGTCTCCTGCCGCCGGCGGAAAATCTATCTGCCGAGCCGGGCAGCGATGAGGCCGACAATCTGTCCCACATCACCGACTACCGGCATTACCGAGAGTCTGTGCTGCTGGCCGCTGAAAAAAAATACCTCACCGCCCTCATGACCCATACCGGCGGCTCCATCAAAGAGTCATGCCACATCTCAGGGTTAGGCCGCAGCCGCCTTTACACCCTTCTCAAAACGCATCAGATCAACCGCAACAGCGATTGAGCCCCCGTCCACTTTTCCTGGAAAAAAAGGCGGAATGTGCAGCTCCCCAGGACACTTGCACCTCAGCCCAAACGACAACATCTTGAAATAAAAGGGAAAATTAAACCACCTGTTGTGGAACACCCCTTGCAAGTCTATTTCCATCTCCTCTCCTTCCTCTTTGGCCGCTCTGTTTTTTTTAATGCTGCCGCCTTGTAAAGTCTAGAAAGTTCCGGCAAGCCGGGGTTCGGAGCACGGGCCACTCGTGCTTGCCGGTAACTTTCTTACCCACAATTTTAATTTTAATCTGCTCAAGCTGACCACACTGACAGCTGAACGGCGGCTTTAAAAGATGTAGGTCCTAACACTCATGGCAACAGGATTCAAAGACAGTACGAACTACCTTAGGACAATTCCATCCCCCCCAGCTCTCCTACCCCTTGAAAAGGACCAGAAAGGCAACATCCCTTACAAGCAACTTGGCCCCTTCCAGTCCACCCTGGTCCTCTTGTTCTTTGCAATAGGGGGCTGGTATTTATGGTGGCGTTCAACAACACTCTCCACCACCGCCCCCATCTTTTCCTGGGCCATATATCTCGCTGAAATTTATGGCTTTGTCTCCGCGACCCTCCATGTTTTTATGACCTGGCGGCTTACGGATCGCCACCCCACGCCTCCCCGGGCCGGACTCAGTGTAGACGTCTTCATTCCAACCTATAATGAGCCCATTGAGATTGTCCGTAAAACCGTGCTGGCCGCAAAGCATATGAAATACCCGCATGAGACATGGCTTCTCGATGACGGCAAGCGTCCGGAGATGGAGGAATTAGCACAGCGACTCGGCGTGCATTATATAGCCAGGGACAACAACCTGCATGCCAAGGCAGGCAACCTCAACAACGCCCTGCAGCATACCCAAGGCGACTTCATCGCTATATTTGATGCTGACCATGCCCCGCAGCAGAATTTCCTCACTCGGACGCTAGGCTTTTTTTCCGACGCACAAGTCGCCTTTATCCAGACACCTCAGGACTTTTTCAACCTGGACTCATTCCAACACCGCTGGCAGAAAAAAAGCAAAAAGCTGTGGACCGAGCAGTCCCTATTCTTCAAAGTCATCCAGTGCGGCAAGGATTACTGGAACGCTGCCTTTTTCTGCGGCAGCTGCGCGGTGGTGCGCCGGAGCGCCTTGGATACCATAGGAGGATTTGCCACAGAGACCATCACCGAGGACCTGCATAGCTCAATCAAGTTCCACAAGGCAGGTTTCCGTTCCGTCTATCTGCCAGAATCCCTCGCCTTCGGGATTGCACCGGCAACTGTTGCGCCCTTCTTACACCAGCGTATCCGCTGGGGCCAGGGTGCCATGCAGGTGCTGCGCAAGGAGAATATCTTTTTTACCTCGAAGCTGACCATGGCCCAACGCCTCAATTATCTGGCCTCCATTCTGACCTATTTTGACGGTTGGCAAAAAGGGCTGTTCTATATTGCCCCGGTGGTCGTGTTGGTGACCGGCATCCTGCCCATTGAGGCATCAGGACCGGAGTTCTTCCTCCACTTTGTGCCGTACTATATTTTCAGCTTATGGATGTTTGAAGAAATCGGCCGCGGCTATGGCGGCATTCTCTATATCGAGCAGTACAACTTTGCCAGATTTGCCGCCTTTGCCTGGGCCACTCTCGGCCTCTTTGTCGGCAAGCTGCAGTTCAGGGTAACCTCCAAGGTCCGGGAAAATACCAAGAAGTCATCCCACCTGCTCATTCCCCAGTTTGCCGTCTTGCTCCTCAATGCCTTTGCCATTCCGGTCGGCCTGCTGCTCTCCTACGAATCAGCGCATCTGCCGAAATATGCCCTGATCTTTAATATTTTCTGGGCAGGCCTGAATCTCGGCCTGGCAATCACCATGATCACGTACGCCAAGAAGACCCAGGCCTTTTTGCGTTCGGAGTACAGATTCCCAATCCCTCTGCCAATACGCATCTGCGATGGCTACCAGGCATCGATCGCAACCATTGACAATATCTCGGCAAGCGGTTGTCGTATATACGGTCGATTACCATCCCTTGCCAAACAATGGGGAGTCTTAACAGGCGAAATTTCTCTGCCATCAGGGCCTCTAGCTATCCAGGCCATGGTAGTGTCCCAGACAAAAACCTCATCAACCGCCAGCGACTACGTGACAGCGGTTGGCTGCCAGTTCATCTGGAACGACCAAGAAAGCCGAGATCAGCTCGAACTTTTCCTGTATGGCACCAATCTGCAGTGGCGCCTGCTGGAAATAAGGGAAAAAAACCCAACACCCACAGAGTGGTCCACAGAAAAGGTCGAGAGTGACCAAGATGGACATTGGGCGACATTCTCCTACAGACAGGACAAAGATAACCCCCTGGAGCTTGGCCTGGTTGCCCTGCCGACAAACAACAGCA
>JBFFIS010000304.1:0-3450 GCA_041556375.1 Desulfurivibrionaceae bacterium
CACACCAGGTGGCCAATAGTGTATATCTGGAGATATATTTGTATAGCCCTATATCTATCCGTATAGCTTAATATGTAATTATATATCTTGACATATATTGATATGTACAAATATATATAAGGATATCTTTATATATTCAAAAGAGGTGTTCTATGGCTGTCATATGTGTAGGGGCAAGTAAGGGCGGTGTCGGCAAGTCAACCCTGGCCGTTAATCTGGCGGTAATGGGGGCGTCCAAGAAAAAGAGCGTTCTTATTGTCGATACTGATCCCCAGGGGTCGTCAATATGCTTCAGGTCACTGCGGGGCGGCGACGACATCAAGGCAACGGCCCATACTGAGCCGACAATCCATAAAAAAATTGGCGACTATCGCGACCACTTTGATCTGGTCATCATCGATGTCGGTGGCCGTGATGACAGTGTGCTGAGGTCTGCTGTCGCTGCTTCTGACCTGTTCTTGTTGCCGGTGCTGCCTGGGCAATTTGATCTGTGGGGGGCGACAGACACGATTAATGCCTTTAAGGAAGTGCGGGACTTTTGTCCGGCCCTGCAAGGACGCTTGGTGCTGAATCAAATTGATCCGGTAACCAGAGTAACCCACAAGACCATGAAGGCGCTCAGGCAGTTGAAAGCGGAAATGCCGCTGCTGCAATTTGGTATTGGCCGCCGGGTGGCATTCAAGGCCTCGGTGGAGGCAGGAAAGGGCGTGGTCGAGACCGAGCCCAAGGGCAAAGCGGCCATTGAAATTCGTTATCTGTATAACGAATCGTTAAAGATTATTGCTGGGGCACAAAAATGATGGATTCCAAAAAACCAAACAGCCTGGACGATGTGATCAACCGTGGTGGAGTGAAGGCCGCTGAAGATGCCGATGGTGGCAGGGCCGGCAAAGCCAAGGGCAAAAAAATCAGGACTCTGATCTCCATTGACGAAGAACTGCTGGCCCGCATTGACCGCCACATCATCGGTAATCGTAGTGCCTGGTTGGCAAAGGTTGCCACCGAGTATCTCGACAGTCACGACTTGCAGTAGAATATACAAGTATATACTTGTATGTGCAGGTGGGGAGAGCAACGAACTGCCGCCACTGCTGAGTAGTCAGCACATAACTATCTAAAATCAAAGTATTTTTTGCCATAGACCAAGCGTATTTGCCCGCCTCCGGGGCAATGACCGCTCTACAAATATATCATTTGAGGACTGGCTTTTCTGGTCCCAGCCATCGCCCTCCCCACACCGACGACATGCTACGTCGGCCCTCCGTTGTCAGCAGGAATCAGTTTTTGCCATAGAGTTTACGTAACTCATCCTTAGACTGCTCGAGAATTCGCTTCTGGTCATGATGGAGGTTCTTGCCGGCTCGATTAATATAAAAAACAAGCATCGACATGGCTGAACGAAATGGCGGTGACTTGCGCCGTGTGCTGGTGTCTGCCGATTTTTTCAGGGAAAGAGCAATCTGCTTGGGATTATTCCAGGTAAAAACCCCTTCTTCGAGATCCAGGGCATTGCTGGTGCGGCTGACGTGGGCCGACCAGTTTTGAGGCGGGGCGGTTTTTGATCCTTTTGCCATATCCTATCCTGCAATAATCTTTGAAAGAGAGAGACTGAGAATCGAAGGGGTATGAGGGGATGGGTTTGTGTTGCCGCTTAATCGCAGAAGATGAATCAGCATACATGGATATATTCAGCCTTCGTCAATCTGGCTGTTGGCGTAGGGTTTGAGCTCGAAATTCTTTTTATGTGGGTCGATCTGGATGTGATAATAGCGGTCTTGGGGCATGTAGATGTAGGGCACCTCCTCTTTTTGGCGAAAGACAAAATCAGAGAGAATCATACGGTTGACTGCCCGGTGGCCGACAATCATGATGTTGTCGTCGTAGTTGTTTAAGTAAAAGACCTTTTGCAGCCCGCGGTGGATGCGCTGTTCCATGGTGGCATAGCCCTCGCCCGCCGGGTAGGTATAGCCGTA
Organism: Desulfurivibrionaceae bacterium; assembly: GCA_041556375.1. Lineage (GTDB taxonomy): Bacteria > Desulfobacterota > Desulfobulbia > Desulfobulbales > SURF-16 > BM506. The sequence goes on from JBFFIS010000304.1 coordinate 1,974, forward strand.
TTTGTCGCGCTTTCTGGCATTGGCGACCTCGGGCATTTTCTCCTGGATCTCCTGGTAGGTCATGCCGTCGCAGATGCCGGCGTGGATCTCGTTAAATTCCGGCAGGGCGATAAGGGAGCTGTGCTCCTGTTTCGCGGCAATGGGAGCGGCAGTCTGCAGGGTGCGGATGTAGTTGCTGGTAAAAATAATGGGTATGCGGACCTTGCTGAAATACTCGGCCAGGGCCCGGGCCTGGGTCAGCCCTTTTTCAGTGAGCTCAGAGTCGCCGCCAATACGGTCTTCGAGGTTGAAATAGGTCTCGCCGTGGCGGACCAGAAAGAGATTTTTGACGATGCGGGTCGTAACCAGATCGCGAATCCGATCGTAATAGGGCACGACGTCGGCAAGTTGTTCCTGAAGGATGCAGCCGGCAAAGGAATCAACCAGGATGCGGTTACGCTCCTCGTGCAGCGGTTGGTAGATGCTTTCGTAATAGGAAATACGCTTGGAAAAGCTGTCGATGGCCTCTTCCTGGGAGAGGTGGGCAAACTCCTTTAAGGACGATTTGCGCTCCAGGTTGGCCTCCAGGGCCTCTTCGTCGGCGTTCATGCACTCCAGGAAAAGAATGGGCCAGCCGGCCATGGTTTCCTCAATGAGCTTGCGGCGCTGGCGCACGACATTGCTGGCATCGATAATGGCGATGTCGCCGTCGTCCTGCAGATACGATTTGGCTAGATCGAGGTTCATCTGGGCGCATTTTTCCCTGAATTTGACACCTTCGGGATTTTGGGGCGAGAAGAATTCCGGGGAAGAGGTGTTGCCGTGCGAGAGTTGGCGGCGCACTTCGCCATTGTTGAAAATGCGGACCTTGAGATTGTCGAGCTCCAAGGTGCGGGCAATCTTGCGGGCCATGGTTGATTTGCCGCGGGCCGGCAGGCCCATCAAGGCGATCACCAATTTTGATTTCATAGCACAAATCCTTATTGACTACCGTAAAGGGGCGGCGATGAATGCGGATTGTTCAGGTTTCGATAAATGATAGGTGATTTTAGCAGATTTTGGCAGGAAATTGTTGGCCAGGGATATGTCGCGGCTCAGGAAAGAAGGTTGATTATGACGACCTTCACCACCACGTCCACCTGCCAGTGACAGAGGGACTAAAACACCCTGGAGGAGCCAGCGGGGCGATACTTTGCTTTGACAACCACATCGGCCTGACTCATAATTATCGTTCACAAAGGGGTACTGAAACCAACATAAACGGCTGAGGTGGTGATATGGAAAGGCGCGAATTTCTCAGGCAGGTGGCCCTGTGGTCAGCGGGACTCAGTTTAGCTGTTCCCCATTTTCGGATTTACGAGGCCTTGGCAGGGGAGGGGCAGGCGCCCATGCTGGCTCATGCCACAGGCAAAGATTATCTGGCCCTGGTTGACCGGGTCTTGTCGCCTCTGGGTGGCATGGCCAGTTTTGTGCGGTCCGGTGATCGGGTGGTGGTCAA
>JBFFIS010000305.1:0-3443 GCA_041556375.1 Desulfurivibrionaceae bacterium
CCACCTCGAGTCCCCTATCATCAATCATCTTTTTCAAGGCCCGGGACTTGTCCAGGGTGGAGGGGATAAACGACTGTCCGCCGAAGCCGGGATTAACACTCATCAGCATCACCAAATCGAGATCGTCGAGGATATAGTCGAGGCTGGTGAGCGGGGTGGCCGGATTGAGTACGGCCCCGGCCTTCTTGCCCAAATCCTTGATCATATGGATGCTGCGATGCAGATGGGGACAGGTCTCGACATGGACGGTGATCCAGTCGGCACCGGCCTTGGCAAAAGAGTCGATATACTTATCCGGATCGCTGATCATCAGATGAACATCCAGCGGCTTATCGGTGATCTTGCGGACCGCATCGACGACCAGGGGGCCAATGGTAATATTGGGGACAAAATGGCCGTCCATGACATCAACATGGATGACATCGGCTCCGGCCGCAACCACCGCGTTTATCTCCTCGCCCAACCGGGCGAAATCCGCCGACAGGATGGACGGCGCAATCATTTTCTCAAGCATTATCATCTCGCTTAGTTCTTTATTCGTTAGTTAATAAATATCAATTCACAAATGAGATATTTCGTTTGAGATCAAGGAAGAGCTGAATTAATAAGCGCAGCATATAACCATATGTGAGCATTATTCATTCGGCTGTGACGCAGAGATCAAACGAAATGGCCATTTATGGATGATATTTACTTGGCAGCCCCAACCGTAACCATAACATAATGATCGGGCTGGATGTATTTCCTGGCCACCTCGAGAATCTTGGCGGCATCCACCTTGTCAATGGCCTCGATATAGCGGCTGCCATGATCCTGACCAAGGCCATAGGTTTCATTCAAGGCCATTTCCATGGCCTGTTCGCTATGGGTCTGCAGACGCAGCTCATAACTCGAGGTAAGGACATTTCTGGCCCGCTGCAACTCCTTGTCACTCACCTCCTGCTCCATGACCAGATAGAGCTCCTTCCACAACGACTTAATAGCCTCTTCGCGCTTATCCGGACTGGTGCCGATATAGATACCGAAAGAGCCGGTATCAAGACCAACAAGGGAAAAGGCCGACAGACTATAGGCCAGGCTCTTCTTGTCGCGCAGCTCGGTAAAAAGGCGGCCGCTCTGACCGCTCAAGATATTATCAAGGACCTCCAGGGCAAACCTGTCGTCACTGGTCAGGGTGGTACCCAGAAAGCCTATAATTATATGAACCTGCTCTTTATCCCGATCAATGGAAAAAATCTCAGGCTTAACCGGCATCTCCGGTGGCAGAAAGCTCTCCTCGGCCACGACATCAGAGACCTCCGGGCCCTGCCATTGGCCAAAGAGATCATCGACAAGCTCCTTGACCTCCTCGGCCTTGACAGCACCGGCAACGCTGAGCACCATCTGGTCCGGCCGGGCGTGCTCTTTGTAGATGGCCTTGAGTTCCTCGACCTTGAGGCGGGCCAGTGACCCCTCGGCCCCTATGGTATTGAGACCGTATGGGTGGCCCTGAAAAAGCAGGCGGTTAAATTCCCGAAAGGCCAGTGACGGCAGCGAGTCCTCCTGGTGTTTGAGCTGGGCCAGGAGTTCAGGGCGGACCTTCTCGGCCTCGCCAGGATCAAAAGCGGGACTGACGATAACGTCCCGAACCAGGGTCATGGCCGGCGCAAAATACCGGGCCAAGAAATCGCCCTTCAGCCCGAAGGTGTTCTTGCCGTTAAATCCAGACAGGTTCCCCGCCATATCCGCAACCTGAACAGCGAGATCGCGAGCCGTAAGCTTTTCAGTGGCCTTGGGAAAGAGCTCGGCAATAAAGGCAAAGGCGCCGTTGGTCATTTCGTTTTCCGAGCGCAGGCCGCCAGGAAAGACGGTACGAATGGCAACCGTCTCGACATTGGCATCCTCACGAACCAGCAGGGTCAAACCGTTTTTCAGGGTAAAACGATGAACATTACTCAGATAGGCATCGGTCAGGTAGGAGGCCGGAACCCCCTGCCGGGCCCGGGCATCGGCCCGGGCGATAATCTGCGCAAAGGACTCCTTGTCGAGGGTGACCTCGGCACTGCGCGGTGCCAGGAAACCACCGGTAATCACTTCCGGCCGGAAATATTTGTTGGCAACGGCCAGGATATCTTCCTTGGTCACCGAACGTATCTGGTCAAGATAGAGGGTATTAGTTGGATCCCCGGTTAAAAACTGGAATGAGCCCAAGGTGCGGGCCTGGCCCTCGGCCCGTTCAAGGTTGAAGACAAAATCCCCTTCAAGGTTCCTCTTCACCCGGTTGAGTTCATCGTCGCTCACCGGCAGATATTTGAGATGGAAGACCTCAGCCAAGGCAGCCTCCATGGCCGCCTCCATATTTTCGGCGTTCAGCACGGCGGTAAGCTCAATCAGGCCGGGATATTTCGGCGTAAAAGAGGCACAGTTTACTCGGTAGACGAGTTGCTGTTTGTCGCGGAGCTCGTGAAAGAGGCGTGATGTCTCCCCCTGTCCCAAAATAGAGGAAATAACATCCAAAACAGCGGTATCGGCATCGACAAAGGCCGTGCCCGGAAAGGACAGGGCCAGGTGGCTCTGGCCGACATCTTCATTGAGGGCGAAAAAGGCCGGCTCGCTCTTCTCCGGCTCAACAGGAAGTTCGGGCTGCACATAGTCGCCCTTGGTCATGGAGCCCATGACATCCTTGACGGCATGGCGAACCTCGGCGTAGCGGACATCACCCACCACCAACACCATCATATTCTCGGGGTGATAATGCTTGCCCATGTATTGCAGGATATCGTCGCGACTAAAACCGCTGACACTCTCCACCGTGCCGATAATGGGCAGTCGATAGGGATGGACCTGGTAGGAAGTTTCCATCAGGGACTGAAAAAGCTTGGTCCCGGGCCGGTCATTCCGCATACCGATCTCTTCGAGGACCACCTTTTTTTCCCGTTCGAGCTCGGCAGCGTCAAAGAGCGAATTCTGGACAGAATCAGCCAACACCTCCAAGGCCTTCTGCCAATGCCGGGCCGACAGGGTGGCATGGTAGACCGTCTGCTCATAAGAGGTGTAGGCATTGATCCGGCCGCCCAGGCCCTCGAGTTCTTCGGCCAGCTGGCCGGGTCCACGGCTCGGGGTACCCTTAAAAATCATATGTTCGATAAGATGGGTAATACCTGCCTCTGACTCATCCTCATAGATGGAGCCGGCCTTGACCCAGATCTGAACGGTGGCAACCTTGCTTCCCGGTATCTCCTTGACCATGACGGTCAAGCCGTTATCAAGGGTGTCCTTGTGAAGATGGGGGGCAAGTTCCGTGGCGTACAGGGTATTTGTCGTCATAAGTGTCAATACAAAAAAAATGTTTAGAAAATGGAGTTTCATTTCAATCCCGTTGCAACCTATTGTTGATCAGAGGGTCTGGCGCTGACCCTTAAAACAAAAGCAGGAAGGTCATACCAGCTGCGGCCGTTTCAGGG
>JBFFIS010000306.1:0-3443 GCA_041556375.1 Desulfurivibrionaceae bacterium
CGCCGCCCCCACGCCGAAAGCCAAAAAAAAACGGCCTAAAAAGAGAATCTATTTACCCTCTAAGGCTGACAAATAAGACGTTGCGGAGACACCCTCTACTCTTTGTTATTTTATCGTCTTGTGTCTCTTCTGATTTGGCGATATTTTAGTAGTTAGTTCTTAAAAAAATTGTGCTGTTCTGCTGAAGAAAAAGTCAAACCTGTTGCGAGACAGGGGCGGAAAGCCACGGGAGTTTCATACTCAGCCGGGCTACCTTAAGATGAGGTAGCTCGGCTTTTTTGTTGGCGCGACAATATTCTGCCAAATCTGGCGTGTGCCTGGGGAGGTCACGATGAAGGTTCTGCTGCTCTATCCAAAATACCCCGACACGTTCTGGAGCTTTAAGCACGTACTCAAATTCATTTCAAAAAAGGCGGCATTCCCCCCTCTGGGGCTCTTGACCGTGGCTGCCATGTTGCCGGGAGACTGGGAAAAGCGGCTGATCGATCTCAATGTTGAACCCCTCACCAATTCCGACATCGCCTGGGCCGACATGGTGATGGTCAGCGCCATGCTGGTCCAGCAACAAAGCGCCCAGGAGGAAATCAGCCGCTGTAAGCGACACGGCAAAAAAATCGTGGCCGGCGGCCCCGCCTTTACCGCCCAACACGAAATTTTTTACGACGTCGATCATTTTGTCCTAAACGAGTCGGAAGCCACCCTACCGCCTTTTCTGCGCGACCTGAAGGCCGGCTGCCCCAAGCCGCTGTATACCACGACCGAGAAGCCGGACCTGAGCCAAACCCCGGTGCCGCTCTGGTCGCTCATCAAGGGGAAAAACTACGCCACCATGGCCATCCAGTTCTCACGGGGCTGCCCATACAATTGCGAATTCTGCGACATCATAATCATGAATGGCCGTAGACCGCGGACCAAAAGCCCTGAGCAGATGAGCCGGGAATTTGCGGCGCTCTATGCTTCGGGCTGGCGGCAAGCGGTTTTTATCGTCGATGACAATTTCATCGGCAACAAGGCCAAGGTTAAAAAGATGCTGCCTGCCCTTATTGCCTGGCAGCAGGAGCACCGCTACCCCTTTACCCTGCTCACCGAAGCCAGCACCGATCTGGCCGCCGACAAGGAGCTCATGCAGCTCATGAGTACTGCTAATTTCTACAAGGTCTTTATCGGCCTGGAAACGCCCAGCCCTGAGGGCTTAGAGGAGTGCGGCAAACGCCAGAACACCGGGATCAACCTCGTCGATGCGGTGAAGGCCATCCATGGCCATGGCATGCAGGTGATGGGCGGCTTTATTGTTGGTTTTGATTCCGACACCGAGAAAATTTTCGACGCCCAGATCGCCTTCATCCAGCAGATCGGGGTGGTGACCGCCATGGTCGGCGTCCTCACCGCCCTGCCGCAAACAAGACTTTGGCACCGGCTCAAGGCCGAGGGAAGGCTTATTGCCAATGCCACCGGCGAAAACACCGACGGTGTCCTCAACTTTCTACCGCAAATGGACCGCCAGCAGTTGCTGGCCGGCTATGAAAAAATCCTGGCCACTATCTATTCGCCTAAATGTTATTACCAGCGGATTCACACCTTCCTGCAGAGCTATTCGCCCACGGTGCGCAAGAGGTTGCAGGCCATCGACCTGGTCGCCTTTGTTAAAAGCATCTGGCAGATCGGTATCTTCTCCCGGTCCCGTTTTCTGTACTGGCGACTGCTTATCGGTACCCTGCTTTGCAAACGCCGGGCCCTGCCCTTTGCCATTGAGCTTGCTATCCTTGGCCTCCATTACGAGAAAATGGTACAACGAATTTCAGCACAAAAGCAGACCACCATATCCGCGCAATCCCGTTGACAGCTTTCTGGCGATTCACCACTCCCTGGAGGCGGTAGACTTCTCTCTACCACCAAGGTCCAGGCAGAGGCAGAAGAACGCTTCAAACAGTGTAAAAATTTTCCAGAAGTTGGAATTGACCGTTAATTGGCAAAGTAAAACGAAGAAATCAGGTAATCATGACTATTAAAAGACAAAATAAAGATGATGGAATCGTCTACTCCACCGAGTTTGGCAAGATGTGCCCGCGCTGCAATAAACAGGCGGCGCATTGCCGTTGCAAAAAACAGCCGCCACTGCCTAAAAGCGATGGCATTGTCCGCCTCATGCGAGAAACCAAGGGCCGCAAAGGCAAAGGTGTCACCCTGATTACCGGCCTGCCCTTAGAAGCTCAGGAACTCAAAAAACTGGCCAAAACCCTGAAGCAAAAATGCGGCAGCGGCGGCAGTGTCAAAAATGGCGTCGTGGAAATTCAGGGCGACCACAGGGATGGTCTGGAAAAAGAATTAGCAGGCCTAGGCTACAAGGTGAAACAGGCCGGCGGCTGATTTATCCTGCTATAGCGCCTGAGTCGGCGGCGGCAGCCAGAAAACGATCGAACTCCTCCTGGTCGTAGAAGGCCTGTTCACAGAAGAGACCCGAGGCCGGGGCAATGAAACGACAGGTCGTCTCGCCAGGCTTACGAAGAAAGGCGGCGACATCGTCAACCGTCAGGTTACCCCTGCCCACCTCCACCAGCACACCAGCCATGCGGCGCACCATCTTCCACAGGAAGTGGGAACCGACAACCCGCAGCCGCAGCATATCCTGATCCCCATCCTCATAGACAAAGACACCGTTCACCAGGACCTTGGTGGACTTCTTCAGCTCCTGCTTTTCGGCAAAGGCGGCAAAGTCATGCATGCCGACAAAGAGCTTAGCCGCCTCGGCCATGGCCGCGCTGTCCAACTCGTCCTTGGGCCACCAGACATACTTCTTGTGAAAGGCCGTCTTGCGCCGCGATATCTGATAGATATAGCTGCGGCCGATACAGTTATGCCGGGCGTGGAAACGGGGGGCGCAGGGGGCGACGGCCAGCATGACGATGGATGAGGGCAGCAGATCGTTGAAGCGATCACAGATGTCCGGCGCCGACATGCCGTGGCCTGTGGTTTCCAGATGGGCCGTGTAGTTGAGGGCATGGACTCCGGCGTCGGTGCGGCCATGGCCCTGGATATCGACCTGCGGGTCAGCGAAAATCTCGGCGGCCACGGCCAGCAGGGTGCCCTGGATGGTGCGGGCATCGGTCTGCTTCTGCCAGCCGCTGTAGCCGGTCCCGGCGTACTCCAAGGTCAGGCGGTAGCGCTGGCGTTTACCGGCAGTAAGGGATTTCGGCATATTCTGCTCTCCAAAGAGGAAGTCGTTGCAAGCTGGGATAATCGCCCCTAAAAAGGGCCATCCGCCTCAGCGGCAATGTTTGGTCAAGAATTGATCGAGACGGTTGGCAAAGACCTGCCTGTCTTTCTGGTTGAGAGTGGCCGGGCCGCCGGTATCGACACCGGCGCCGCGCAACTCATCCATGAAGTTACGCATGGTCAAGCGCTCCTGGATGTTTTCCTTGGTGTATAACTCGCCGCGGGGATTA
>JBFFIS010000307.1:0-3416 GCA_041556375.1 Desulfurivibrionaceae bacterium
GGAAGAGCTGGTGAAGCTCGCTGTTATTGATCAAGGTTGCGGTATTGACCCCCAGTCGATCACCAAGGTCACGGATCCATTTTACACCTCAAAAAGAACCATGGGTGGTACGGGACTTGGTCTCTCCGTTTCAGCCGGCATCATTAAAGAACATGACGCCGCCATCCATTTTCAAAGCGACTTCGGCAAGGGCACCACCGTCACCCTGGTCTTTAAACCCGCCGATCGTTGTCTTGCAAGCGATGGTGAACCACATGAGTAAAAGCCAATACCCTCTCCAACCCGTTTTTCTCGTTGACGATGAAGAAGTCTGGTTGCACAGCTTCAGCCTGACCCTGCGTTCTGCCGGCATCAATAATATTATCACCTGCCAGGACAGCCGCAAGGTCATGGATATCATCGCCCAGCAGCCTATCTCGGTGATGGTACTTGACCTCACCATGCCCCACATTAACGGTGCTGAAATCCTTATCAAGACAGTGGAGGAATTTCCCCATATCCCGGTGATCATTATCAGCGGCCTCGACCAGGTTGAAACTGCCGTCAACTGCATCAAACAAGGAGCCTTCGACTATTTCACCAAGGTTTCTGAGGAAAACCGGCTAATTTCCGGTGTAGAACGGGCCATTGAGGTGGGCAAACTGCGCCGGGAAAACTCGTCCCTCAAGGCGCATTTTCTTGAAGATAAGCTCGACCACCCTGATGCCTTTGCCCACATCATCACCCATAACAAAAAAATGAGGGCTCTGTTTCAGTACATGGAGGCCATCGCCACCAGCTGCGAACCTGTTTTGATCACCGGTGAAACCGGGGTCGGCAAAGAACTCTTTGCCCAGGCGCTTCACAAACTCTGTCATGGCGACGCCCCCTTTGTGGTGGCAAATGCCGCCGGACTCGACGACACCATGTTCGCTGACACCCTTTTTGGCCACCGCAAAGGGGCCTTTACCGGCGCCGACAGCAGCCGTGACGGTTTGATCAAAAAGGCGGCCGGCGGCACCCTCTTTCTTGACGAAATCGGCGATCTGTCGCAATCCTCGCAGGTCAAGCTGCTTCGTCTCCTGCAGGAGAGGGAGTATTTTCAGTTAGGCAGCGACCTGGCCAGAAAGACTGATGCCCGGATGATATTCGCCACCCATCGCGACCTTGACACCCTGCAGAAGGAGGGGCATTTCCGTACCGATCTCTTTTTCCGCCTCCGGGCCCATCATATCCACATCCCGCCGTTGCGCGATCGCCTTGATGATATTCCACTGCTCTTTGACTTTTTCCTTGCTGAAGGGGCCGAAAAGCTATCGAAGAAAAAACCGGCCTACCCCAAAGAGCTTACCTTGCTGATGACTACCTATAATTATCCTGGTAATATCAGGGAGCTCAACCATATAATCTTTGACGCCCTCAGTCACCACAAGGAAAAGATGCTTTCCATGGAGAGTTTCAAAAAGTATTTCCATAGCCAGACCCCGACCACGACAACCAGTGTTGAGCAGCCATCACACCTTCATGAATATTCCACCCCTTTTAGTGTGCTGGAAAATCTGCCCACCCTGAAGGAATCAAGCAACCTTCTCATCCGCGAGGCCCTGCAGCGCTCCGGCAACAACCAGGCCATAGCTGCTGACATGCTTGGCATTACCAGGCAGGCTCTCAACTGGCGCCTGAAAAAGTCGGAAAAGGAGACATCATGAAGACCCGATTGTCCGTAGTGTTCGCCGTGACAGCGGCCCTCCTCTGCCTTCTTGCTTCCCAGGCCCAGGCTGAACGCTTTGAAACCATCAGCACAGACGAACTGCTGGCCACCAGAAAAGGTGGCATGCCCTTCCTGCTCATTAACGCCTTAAGCCCCATTGAATACAACGAGGAGGCCATCAGCGGTTCGGTAAATATCCCCTCAAGCCATATGCGGGCCGACCACCCTCTCCTGCCGGAAGACAAATCCACCCTGCTCATCTTTTACTGTAAGGGTATCCGCTGTACCAAGAGCCGCCGTGCAGCCCGCATGGCCATGGAGTTTGGCTATACTCAGGTCAAGATCTATAATCCCGGCCTGCCGGGCTGGAAAAGCCGGAATCTGCCGGTTATCCACTACACCTCCTACCCCGATATTGAGCCCCGTGTCCTTGATCCCCTGACGGTTTACAAAAAGATGGACTCCGCCGTTCTTCTTGACATTCGAGGTGAAGAGGTGAGCCAGGTGGGCGAAATCAAGAGGGCCATGAAGATTCCCCTCGACGATTTGGATCGCCATTATCAGCAGTTACCCAATGACAGGACCATCATCATTATTGACCATGCCGAAAAGCAGTCACCCATTTGCAGTCGCTATCTCTATAAAATGGGCTACCGTGATCTCGCCATATTAAAGGGCGGCATGATCAACTGGGTCCGCGCGGGTCTACCCATCGAGTAAAGGCCAACCCCTGTGACCACTCTTAAACCAGCAACAGAACCCGGCCTGCCAATACATCTGGCCGCCATTTTCATGGCTACGGTTGCCAAGGGCCAAGCAGCTCCCCTTGATCTGATCTCACTGCTCAGCCAGATGGCCTTGGGGCCAGATCCTATCCTGGCCCAAGAGGCCACATCCAGCCTCTACGCTAAAATCATCCTGCCGCTCTGTGACGACTTCAGCACCCGAGGGGTGGAGATCTCCAACAGGATCTTAATCACCATGATCCAGACCTTCTGCCGTCACCCAGAAGGGAAAGAAACACGGCAGCTCCTCCAGGACTTACAATTAACGGACCAGGAGAGTTTCCTAAACCGTCACCGCCAGCTTATCAAACCCCGCCCATTACCCCCAACCTGCAGGCAGGCCGTAAAAAAGGTCTTTATTCTCTCCAGAATTAGCCTGGGAGCAGATATCGCCATTACCTCGGTCATAATCGCCCGCGTCAAAAAGGCCCTGCCCCAGGCCCAACTTTTCGTTGTCGGTCCTGAACATCTTGGCCATCTTTTTTATAGTGACTACCTGCAACATCTTGATTTCTCCTATCAACGCGACGGTTCACTCCTCGACAAGATGAAGGCCTGGCCCCGTCTCTATCAGCTCATAGGCAAGGAGACGAGTGGCCTTACCCCTGAGGAGATCCTGCTCTTTGACCCTGATACACGCCTGACTCAGCTTGGCCTCCTGCCCTTGACCGCCTTGTCTTCAAGCCATTATCTCTGCACCCGCCTCGACATGGAGGCAGAACTGAGCCTGCCGGCCATCACCAACAACTGGCTCGACCACATCCTCCCTGATACCCCTTCCTGCCCTCCACACTTCCTGATTAACCCAAAGCACTTGGAGCGCTGCCGGTTATTTTGCCAGCACCTGGGCCCAAACACCTTTAAAATTGTCATCAATCTCGGCGTCGGCAACGATGACAACAAGCGCCTGGGCGACGACTTTGAGAAGGAACTCATCGCGA
>JBFFIS010000308.1:0-3395 GCA_041556375.1 Desulfurivibrionaceae bacterium
ACAATGACAGAATCTTGGAAAGAACAAACTACTCATATGAAAAGCGCCAAAAAGAATTGGCAAATAAAAAAAAGAAAGAGGAAAAAAGAAAGCGCAAGCTGGAAAAGAAAAACAATCCTGACGGCGACAATGACAACCTCGCCCCTCTGGAAGAATAATAGTTCACCCACCTGCTTGTTCTAACGGTGAATCCACCGTTCCCCAGGAATTCTCCTGGCGGCCTTCATGAGGCAATCGGCCGTGGCACTCTAACGAGATCGCTCATTGCCACGTAAGAAAGATCCTTTCCAACGAGAATTGCAGATGCAAGCCCTCCTTGAAAAACTGCTTACCGACTCCGGACTATCCGCCCCCGCAGCGCAGACTTCTCTTCTGGTGCTGTCCATTTTGGCCATTGCCGCTCTTGCCTACCTGGTATCAAGGCTGAGCATCCACCTGATGATCCCCATTTTCGTCAAAGCTGCCGCCATGAGCAAATCCGACTGGGACGACCTCTTGGTTCGCAACCGCTTTTTCGACCATCTATGCTCCCTGATCCCGGTGGTGGTGGTCTATGCCAGCGTCGATGTGCTGCTGACGGCCCACCCTTTTTTTGCCGAGGTGGTCAGACGTCTGTGCATGACCATCCTGGTTTTCCTTGCCGTCCGAATGATCAACTCCATCCTGACCACCGTTGAGGAGATCTACAAACGGAGCGAGGTTGCAAAAAGGAAACCCATAGGGGGTTATCTTTCCGTAGTCAGGATTAGCACCTTTATTCTGGCCGGCATTTTCATCGTCTCAACCCTGACCGACAAATCGCCCTGGGGTGTATTCAGTGTCCTTGGAGGCTTGACGGCCGTTGTCCTCCTGGTTTTCAAGGATACCATCCTCGGCTTTGTCGCCAGCCTGCAGCTGGTCAGCAATGACATGATCCGGGTGGGAGACTGGATTGAAATGCCCAAGTTTGAGGCGGACGGCGATGTTATCGATGTCTCCATCCACACGGTCAAGGTGCAGAATTGGGACAAGACCATCACGACCATCCCTACCTATGCCTTGGTCTCTAACGCCTTTAAAAACTGGCGAGGCATGTCCGAGTCCGGCGGAAGGCGGATCAAAAGATCCATCTGTCTGGACATGAATTCAGTTGCCTTTTGCGACGCCGCAATGCTGGACAAATTTGAAAAATTTGGCTTACTCACAGAGTATGTGCGCCAAAAACAAGAAGAGATAACCCGCTACAACAAAGAGCATAATCTGGATAGCGATACCGTCCCCAATGGGCGGCGCCAGACCAATATCGGTATTTTTCGGGCCTATATCAAAAATTACCTGGCCAACCATCCCAAGATCAACAAAAACATGACCTTCCTGGTCAGACACCTGCCGCCCACCGCCAAGGGCCTGCCCATCGAGATCTATGTCTTCAGCAGCGACCAGGTCTGGGCTCATTACGAAGATATCCAGGCCGATATCTTCGACCACATTCTGGCCGTGGTGCCTGAATTTGGCCTCCGGGTTTTCCAGGAACCTTCCGGCCTGGACTTTCAAGCGCTAGGCAGCGCCGCCTCCAAGAAAGGAGACAAGGGCTGACACGCCCCAACTGGCGGAACTATATAATGGCCTCCAAGAAGAAGTCGTCACCTAGCCTTAATCCAGACCCAAAGAAAATCACTATCGTGGTGGGGCACCCTGGCAATCGTAGCCTACGCCGACAGGAAGAAAAAAGGTAAAGGTACTCCCCTGCCCCAGCGAACTTGTCAGTTCAAGCCTGCCCCCCAGAAGCTCGGCAATTTTTTTGGCTTTATACAGCCCCATGCCGACACCACCAAACTCTCGAGTTGACGAGCTGTCCACCTGCTCAAAAGGCAGAAAAATCCTCGCAAAATCCTTGGCATCGATACCGACACCATTATCTGTGACGGCTATCTGTAACCACGTCGCTGCTCCTTCTTTTTTACAGGCGGCACTGAGGGCCACCAGACTTCCATCCGGGGTGAACTTGAAGGCATTGCCCAGAAGGTTCTCAACCACCTGCAGGATCTTATCCTTATCAGCGCAGATAATACCCACCGGTTTGTCCTTGGCAAAGGCTACTTCCATGGCCATATTAGCGTATTTTTCTTGGCATGCCAGCACACACTGCGCAAGCTGTCTATCAAGATCAAAGGCCTGACAACCGACAGGCTCTGTGTCACGCTCAAGCCGGGCGATGTCGAGCATCTCTTGGATCATGGCCAGCAGATGATGACCACTTTTATCAATCTCAGCGAGATAGCCCTGCTGGTCATCGGTAAAGAAATCCCCCGCGGCCTGACGGAGAATGAAGGTAAAGCCAAGAATGGCGTTCAAGGGCGTTCTCAGCTCATGGCTCATGACGGCCAGGAACTCTGACTTGGCACGGCTGGCCGCCTCTACCTTGTGCTTCTCCTCTTCAAGCTCGGCTGTCCGCTTGCACACCTCTATTTTCAGGGCCTGGGAATATTCCTGTAATTTTTCCTCAGCCCACTTGAGGGGGGAAATATCGGTCAGCATGGCCCGGAACTGACCGCCTTGGCCATCTATTTCTGCCCTGATGACAGTCCCCATTTGGGCATGAAAAATTGTACCATCCTGTTTCTGAAGGCGCAGCTCACAGGTCTGCTTGTTCTTTGTCTCCAGGAGTTTCTGGCGGTGACTATAAAAGATATCCTGATCAGCGGGGAGGATGAAGACGGAGAAAGGCTGGCCAAGCAGGCCCCTCCTCTCCACCCCCAACATTTCGGCGGCAGTGAGATTGGCCTCGTCAATCAGGCCCCTGGCGGTAACGGTCAGATATGCCACCGGTGCAAATTCGTAGAGATCTGCATACTTTTGCCGGGCAAGCTCTAGCTCTTCCTGAGCCTGACGCAGGTCCTCGTTTTGCAGCTCCAGTTCAACCTGGTAGGTGTTGAGCTCATGGACTAACCGGCGAACATCTTCCACTGCCACCTCTGGCTCATCGCTTGATTGGCCGGTAAGATAGACCTGGGCCCTTCTGCGCAGTTCGGAAAATTTGTCTTCACTGAGACCCTTGTTGGTCATGGGATGCCCACAGATACGCACAGTGTGTGAAATAAGCCCCCTTAGCAAACAGCTACCAGCTTGGAGGTTCAACCACCTTCTAGACAATCTAGTTTAGAGTCATACGACCCTAAAACGCAAGGCGAATAACACCTGGAAGCAGCCACACAAAAAAGCCTTACAGCAAAAATACTGTAAGGCTTTTTTGTCTTAGGCCATGGCCGGGAAAAGAGCCAAGGGCACTCTGATTATCAGTGCTGGGGCAATGCTCTGGTTACATTTTCGCCTTCTTGGTGCGTCTCATCCTCGAACCCGCCAGCCCAGCCAAACCAGTGCCGAAAAGGATCATAGTGGCAGGCTCAGGAACAGGG
>JBFFIS010000309.1:0-3393 GCA_041556375.1 Desulfurivibrionaceae bacterium
CAGGGGGCCTATGCCCTGACCGTCGACCTGGACAGTGACCTGGAGCGCGACCTCGGCCTCGACAGCCTGGCCCGGGTGGAACTCCTGACCAGGCTGGAGAGACGGTTCGGCGTCCACCTTTCAGAAAAGGTTCTGGCCATGGCTGACTCGCCGCGGGACTTATGGCGCTACCTGCAAGGGGCCCAGGCGGCAGAACCTACCCAAAGTCCGACTCTTGCAGGCCCGGCTATTACTGACCAGGGGCCCAGTGAGGCCAACAAGGCCGCTACCCTGGTGGATGTTCTGGCCTGGCATGCTCACAGACAGCCGGAGCGGCTGCACATCAACATCTATAGCGAGGGCATGCTCAGCGACAAAATCAGCTTCGGGACCCTGGCCCAAGGAGCGGAAACTGTGGCCTGTGGCCTGCAAGGGCTCGGCATTGAGCCGGGGCAGAGGGTAGCGCTCATGCTGCCCACCAGCCCGGACTATTTCTTCTGTTTTTTCGCCATCCTGCTGGCCGGGGCCATCCCTGTCCCCCTCTACCCCCCAGCCCGGCCCACCCAGATAGAAGAGCATCTACGCCGCCACATCAGCATCCTCAACAACTCCCGGGCCAGCCTGCTCATCACCATCCCGGAGGTGCTGCCCCTGGCCCGGTTACTCAAGGCCCAGGTCCCCAGCCTGCAAAAGTCAGTGACGACCACTGAGCTCAGCACCCATGGCAGCCATTACCAGGTTTTAGCGATCAAGGCGAATGACACCGCCTTTCTGCAATATACCTCCGGCAGCACCGGCACCCCAAAGGGCGTCGTTCTGAGCCATGCCAATCTGCTGGCCAATATCCGCGCCATGGGCTCCTGTATCGAAGCGACCCCCAGGGACGTCTTTGTCAGCTGGTTACCTCTTTACCACGACATGGGCCTGATCGGCGCCTGGCTGGGCAGCCTTTATTACGGTTGCCAGCTGGTGATCATGTCGCCCCTGGCCTTTCTCGTTCATCCGGAAAGCTGGCTATGGGCCATCCATCGCCATCGCGGTACCCTGAGCGCCGCCCCAAACTTCGGCTATGAGTTCTGTCTCAAGAAGATTGACGACCTGGACATCGATGGCCTTGACCTCAGCTCCTGGCGTCTGGCCTTTAATGGCGCTGAACCGGTGAGCCCGGCCACGGTGGAAAATTTCCCGGCCCGCTTCAAGGCCTATGGTTTCAGCGAGCAGGCCATGGCCCCGGTCTACGGCCTGGCCGAGTCTTCCGTGGGCCTGGCCTTCCCGCCCCTGCCAAATCAGCCGACCATTGACCGCATCCAGCGCCAGCCCTTCATGTCCAGCGGCCAGGCCATCCCTGCCGCTGCCGATGACAACAGCTGCCTGCGTTTTGTCGCCTGCGGCCAGGCCCTCAAGGACCACGAGATCCGCATTGTCGACAATGACGACCAAGAGCTTACGCCGCGCCGGGAGGGGCGCCTGCAGTTTCGCGGCCCGTCGGCCACCAGCGGCTATTTCCGTAATAGCAGGCAGACCAAAGAGCTCTTCCACGGCAGCTGGCTCGACACCGGCGACCTGGCCTACCTGGCTGACGATCGCCTTTACATCACGAGCCGCACCAAGGACATCATCATCCATGGCGGCCGTAACATCTATCCGGCCGAACTCGAGGAGGCGGTGGGCCAGATCAACGGCATCCGCAAGGGCTGCGTGGTGGTTTTGGGCAGCACCAGCCCCGACAGCCAAACCGAGAGACTGATCGTCCTGGCCGAGACCAGGGAATCGGCCCCCCATCGCTTGGAAAAACTGCATATAGCCATCAATGCTCTGGTTGCCGACCTTGTCGCCCTGCCGCCAGACCAGGTGCTTCTTGTGCCGCCCCACACCATCCTCAAAACCTCCAGCGGCAAGCTGCGGCGCTCAGCGACCCGCGAAATCTACGAGCAGGGCCACCTGGGCCGCAAGGGCCGCGCCGTCTGGTGGCAACTTATGCGGGTGGCCCTGAGCGGCCTCATCCCCCAATTTGGCCAGGCCTTGATCAGGGGGGCTGAGAATTTCTATGCCGGTTATTGCTGGGGCCTCTACTACCTGCTGGGCGGCTCGGCCTGGCTCCTCATCTTCCTGCTGCCACGCCGCACCTGGCGCGGCGCTGTGTTGCGCGGCGCCATGCGTTTTCTTGCTCGGCTTACCCTAACCCCGCTCATTGTCAAGGGCAGCGCCAACCTGCCCCCCGACCAACCGGTGGTACTGGTGGCCAATCACATGAGCTATATGGATGCCCTGGCCCTGGCTGCTGCCCTCCCCTTGGACTTCAGCTTCGTGGCCAAGGCCGAACTCCAGGAACGCTTGCACTACCGGATATTCATGTCCCGTCTTGATGTTGAATTTGTTGACAGGGGAGATGTTGAAGAGGGGGTATCAGCCACCCGGCGCATTGTTAAGAACGGCAGCCGCGGTAAGTCATTGCTCTTTTTTGCCGAGGGCACCCTGCAGCGCCTACCCGGCCTCCTGCCCTTTCACATGGGGGCCTTTGTCACAGCGGCCCAGACCGGCCTGCCCGTGGTGCCGCTGACCATCAGGGGGACCAGACAGAAGATGCCTTCAGGCTCCTGGTTTCCACACCGTGGCCCGATCACGGTGACCATCGGGCCGGCCATCCAGCCCACCGGCAATGACTGGCCGGCAGCCGTGGCCTTACGTGATCAGGCCAGAGAGGAGATTCTCCGCCACTGCGGCGAACCGGACCTGGCCGGCACCAGACCACCGCTGCGCGGTGTACGACGACAGGGGGAGACATCATGAGTTCCACTACTGACAGCCAGAACACTAGAGACCGGAATCAAGGCTTCATTACCGCCAGCCAGGCCGTCACCCTGCCTGGCCTCTTCCAATGCCGCCAGCAGGCGACCCCCAAGAGCCCGGCATTTCAGCACTATGCGGAGGGGAAATGGCAATCATTGACCTGGGCCGAGATGGCCGCCGCCATTTCCAGGTGGCAGCAGGCCCTGCAGGCCGAGGCTACAGAGCCTGGCGACCGGCTCGCCCTTTTCCTCAACAACAGTGTCGACTGGGTCTGCGCCGAGCAGGCCGCCCTCTCCCTGCGCCTGGCCACAGTGCCCCTCTACCACCTGGACAGCCCCGACAATATCGCCTATATCCTCAAGGATTCAGGGACCAAGATCCTGGTGGTCGCCGATAACCAGCAATGGCTCGACTTGGCAGCCTTTCATGCCAGCCTGTCCGAACTGCGGCTTGTCCTCTGCCTTAAGGCTGGTGAGCACCAAAAACAGCCGGTCAGCGGCCCCAAGATTGTGCTGGTGAGCGACTGGTTACCGGCCACGGCTGCGCCCCTGAGCAACCAGGCCATTGACGCCGATGAACTGGCCACCATCATCTATACCTCTGGAACCACAGGCCGCCCCAAGG
>JBFFIS010000310.1:0-3385 GCA_041556375.1 Desulfurivibrionaceae bacterium
AGGCAGTTCGCCAGGCCCTGGACACCAGGACGGACTCTGCCGCCAGCTAGAAATCAGCCCGGTCTCGTGCCGGCATCGATTAATTCCCAGACCACACTCAAACCAGGCGCTGTAATCAGAAAATAGAACAGGAAAACTGCGTGGATTCAGGGTACTGAGCAGGAGAACCGACCTGCCACCTCGGACACGGCAGGAAAACCCATGGGCTGGTGAAAATCAGGCTTTTCACCGGGCAGCGAAAAGGCGGCCAGATACCGGCGCCTTCCCCCCCGGCCATGGATGGCAAAGGCGTTCAAACGACGAAAAGGCAAGGGCAGCAGGCAGCGGTCTACACGGATGCTGCCCTGCCAGTTCCGGCCAGAGATCCGGGTCTCGCAGTACAGGGCCGGCAGTTGTTTTTTGACTTGGCGGACACCACTCAAGAGCAGGAGCAGATAATGGCCATGGGGGCCAAGCTCAATTTCCAGATAATGACCGCCCTCCCCCACCAAAAAGAGCTCCACTACCTCATATTCCCAGAGGCCGGGCATCTCGCCACCGGAACCAGGGGGCGGCGGATCAGCGTAGAAAGGTGCCGTCACCGTCACCAGCAAGCACTCAGTATCAAGGCGGACTGAAAAATCGACCAGCTCATTGCTGGGCAGCGGGCAGCCGTCCCAGGTGGCGGCGACCTGGAGAGTAAGGCCTGCGGTGAGCAGGGCAGAATCGTCCTCAGCAGAGATCACGAACTTACCCCTTCAGCCGCCGCCATCTTTAGACCTCGACAAAAGGAAACTCGGGATCATCAAGAAGTTTGATCATCCGCTGTTTTTTGCCGGTCTTGCGGTCATGAAACTCTACCAGGGTGTCGATGATATCCACCACCTCGGCCACAGAGGCCTGGCGTTTAATACGCCGGCCCTTCTTGGGGTTGGGGCCGCCTTTACCGCCGACATAAACCTCGTAGCCCTTCTTGGTGGCATGAACGCCGATATCGGTGGTCATCACCCCTGAACAACTAAGAGGGCAAGCGGCCAGGGCAATCTTGAACTTGGGCTTGGTATGGGCCCGTCCCTTAAAACGCTCGAGAATCTTATTATTGAGCTCCTCGATATCGACAAGACCCAGGTTACAGTGGGGCATGCCAACACAGACCCGCGGCAGGGGGAATTTGCCCGGCCCCTTGAAGTCGGCGCCAAGGGGGACCAAGGCCTGCTTGACAGCATCCACGGCCGATTCCGGCACATTCAACAGGCGCAGATTCTGGGCGGTGGAACAGTAGATCCCCAAGTCATACTTAACGGCCAGTTCATGGGCCTTGGCCATGATCGCAAGGGGCAAACGGCCGGCAGGCAGCAGGATCGTGACGCTTATTTTCTTTTCCTCAGTCATCGTTGATAGGTCTCCAGAGGGTTTGATAGAGCGAAAATGTCTCCAAAACCATCTTCATAGCAAAATTTTCCCCGCCATGCAAAGGCCCTGTGCGAAAGCATAAAAACAGGCGCAGCGCAACAGGCCTCGGACCGTAACTTTTTAGGGCTGCTGGAAAATATCTATGGATGAAATTGTCTCCACAGAGTAAAAAGTGGGCTAGAGTTTTACGACAACTTCTTCAAGAGAGATTTCCTCGCTTTTTAGGCGTCGATATATAAGGAGCCCCAACATGCCCTATGCCCATAACCCTTACGGTGCCGGTGACCGCGCCGTCCGTTCCATTGATCGAAATCGAGAAAAAGAACGTCGTGTCATGCTCAAGCTGGCCCAGAAACATTCAGACGAGCTGGCCACCAGACTTGTCCAACGCCTGCTTGATACCCATATCATTGAAACGGGCAACGTCGATGCCATCCGCTCCCATTTTAACACCCTGTTTCAGAAGCTGCGCGACATGGACGAGTTTGACATGCAGTACAAGGTCGCGCCCCTCAGGCAACTGGCAGCCGATCCTAATTTTTTGACCCTCTACGTTACCCAGCATATTATTGAGGATCTTATTGACCATCCGGAGATTGATGACATCTTTGGTGACGATCAAGAGATCTTTCTGGCCGTTGACTCCATCATGGACAAACTGCGCCCACCGGAATAATTTTTTAGTCTTGCCCTATAGTAAATCGCCAAAGGCCACGAAGTGAGTAAAAAACTTCGTGGCCTTTGCTGTTTATCATTATCAGCGTTTTTCCCTTAACTAATTTCGACCTACACATGTCTGATACTGCCACCCCTCTCCACCCGACCCGCATGCCCCACCTTCTCTACGCCAACGGCAAAGGGGAGATTCTTGACCTGGTCGATCTTGACATGGCCGGCCGGGCCGGACGCTGGTTCTTCAGGCCCGAGCTCACAGACATCATTCCCCTGCCGGAAAACAGCGAGATTTTTGTCTTGCCCAACCGCATGCCCATCGGCTTTGACCAGCAGACAGGAGAGGCGGTACTGGTTCAGGAAAATCCTGATGACCCAGACGAAGGTATCCAGGCCGTGGCAGCCTTCATGGCCCCGGCCCATACAGCCATCTACACGGCGGCCTTTGAAAAGGATCAGACTGACCCGCCGGCCCTACCCCTTTTTGCCTACACGGCAGTGGGCTGGCTCGATGGCCAGTTTTGGGTCTGCGGCTTTCGCAGCGACCCGGATGTCCGCCAGGAGTTTGACCAGATCCCCCAGGAAAAAATTCGCAAGAAGACCAATAAAAGCCTACAAAAATATAAGAACAACCGCCTCATCCAGCACCTGGGCAAATGCTCACTGACCTATGGCTGTCCGGCTGCCAAAAATCTATTCCTCGGCCGTTATGAGGCCCCCCTGCCCTGCTCACCGGCCTGTAACGCCAACTGCGTCGGCTGCATCTCCCTGCAACCCTCAGGCTGCTGCCCCTCCACCCAGGACAGGCTCAAATTTGTGCCCTCGCCCCAGGAGATTGCCGAGGTCGCCCTGAGCCACCTGGACAAGGTTCCCCACGGCGTTGTCAGTTTTGGCCAGGGCTGCGAGGGCGAACCCCTGCTGCAGGCCAAGACCATTGAAGAGGCCATCCGCCTGATCCGCAAAAAAACAGGGGCGGGCACCATCAACCTCAACTCCAACTCCAGCCTTCCCGAGGCTGTGGAGCGGTTGGCGGCAGCCGGCCTCGACTCCATCAGGGTCAGCATCAATTCGGCCCGCAAAGGCTGCCACACCCTCTATTACCGGCCGGAGGGCTTCAACTTCAAAAACGTTCTGGAGTCGATCCTCGTCATGAAAAAGGCTGGCAAATTCGTCTCAATAAATTATTTTACCCTACCCGGTTTCACCGATGACCCCGATGAATTTGCCGCCTTCTGCGACATGGTCGATCTCTATCGCCCCGATCTTATTCAACTTCGCAATTTGAACATGGATCCGGACTGGTATTTCGAAGTCGTCCAGC
>JBFFIS010000311.1:0-3376 GCA_041556375.1 Desulfurivibrionaceae bacterium
GGCCTGCCCCTGCTCCAGGGCTATGGCCTCACCGAACATGCCCCGGTGGTCAGCGCCAATACCCTGACCGCCAACCTCCCCGCCTCAGTGGGCAAGGCCCTGGCCGGGGTCGAAGTGCGGCTGGGCAAGGACAACGAGCTTTTTGTCCGCAGTCCCTGTGTCATGAGCGGCTACTGGCAGCAGCCTGAGGCCTACCGGGCTGCGGTCGACGATGAAGGGTGGCTGGCCACCGGCGATGTCGTGGAGATCGATGGCCAACAGCGCCTCTTTATCCGCGGCCGCCTCAAGGATATCCTGGTCACCTCCACCGGCGAGAAGGTGGCGCCGGCAGATCTGGAGGTCGCCATCACCGAGGACCCTCTCTTCTACCAAGCCATGGTGATCGGCGAGGCCAAACCCTACCTGGCGGCTCTTGTCATCTTGGAACGCACGGCCTGGCAGGAGTTGTGCCAGACCCTTGGCCTTGACCCAGATGCCCCGGCATCCCTAAGCTCTCAGGTTGTTGCCAGCCATGTCCTGGAGCGCATCAGCACTCTGCTCCACGCCTTTCCGAGCTACGCCCAGGTGCGGGCCGTGCACCTGAGCTGTGAGGCCTGGAGCCGCAAGGAGGGCCTGGTCACCTCCCTGCTCAAAATTCGCCGCCAGGAGATCGAAAAACATTTTGCCCGAGAGATTGTTGAACTGTACCGAGGCCATGACCTACCCACCAACTTTACGGACTGATGACAGGCACCATGGACCCTCAACGTGCCGGCGACATAGTGCTTGTCTGCCATCTGCTCTTTATCCTCTTTGTGGTCCTTGGCGGTTTTCTGGTTTTACGCTGGTCCTGGTTACGCTACCTCCACCTGCCGGCAGCCCTCTGGGGCGCCTTGGTAGAGCTGCAGGGCTGGACATGCCCCTTGACCCCCCTGGAGCACCATTTCCGCCGGGCAGGAGGTCGCCACAGCGCAGCCCCTGACTTTATTGATCATTATATTATGCCACTCGTCTACCCACCCGGGCTCAGCCGGCAGGGCCAAGTCATCCTCGGCCTGCTGGTGGTGGCGATCAACGCCTTTATCTATGGTTATTTTTTACGCCGCCAGAGAAACAAGCGGCTCAGGGAAGGCGATACAACAAAATAATAGCTGCGATTGTCACTGCTTAGCAAAGTATGATACCCTTTTTTGAAAGGTCATGAACATAGCCCGCCGACCATGTACTGATGCGACCTCTTATTAGCAACCACTACCCTGCTCATTCCTATGGCGAAGATCCGCAGACTCGTGCTTGACGTCTTAAAACCTCATCAACCCAATGCCGTTGACTTTGCCAAGTCATTAGCCGACCTGGCCGCAGAGTGCCGCCTCAGGCTCATTGTCACAGAGGTTGATGAAAAAACAGAAACAATCGTTCTTGAAGTGGAGGGCAACGACCTGCAGTTTGAAACCTTGAGTGAGGAGATCAACAAAATGGGGGCGTCGGTGCACAGCATTGATGAGGTTGAGGTCATTGGCCCGGCTGCCAGTTAGGCGTATGCAGCCCTCAACCGATTATGTGCCTCGTCCTTGCTAAAGCACTGTCGCCAACCATGCTCTTCTCAAAAAACCATGACCCTTTTCAGCATCTCCGCAAAGCCCGCGGCATCACTCGGCGTTACCTGGTAACCAACGGTTTTGATGGTGCCCTGACCATGCTCGGCCTAATGGTTGGTTTTCAGACCGCCGGCCGCAGTATCGACCTGGCGGTGGCCATCAACGCCTGCCTGGGAGCGGCAGTGGCCTTACTGGCCAGCGGTCTGAGCAGCGCCTATCTCAGCGAGTCGGCCGAACGGCAAAAGGAGCTTCAGGATCTGGAAGAGGCAGTCCTTACCGATCTCAGCGACAGCCGGTTGGGCAAGGCAAGCCGTGCCATTCCCATTATGGTGGCCTTGGTCAACGGCTTTTCCCCCTTTGTTATCTCGCTTATCATTATCGCGCCTCTCTGGCTGGCCAAAGCTGAGCTTGTCCCCTTTGCCATCTCCCCCTTTATTGTGGCCATTTTTGTCGCCCTGATCCTCATCTTCCTGCTTGGCATCTTTCTTGGCAGCATAAGTAAAACATTTTGGCTTACAATGGGCCTACGCACCCTGCTTATCGCTCTGACAACCATGGCGATCATCACCTTTGTCCACAGATTTTTTGACTAACTTTGGTCGCCATGCCGCCGGGCATAGGCCACCAGACAGCACCAGTTCCCCTTTAATCCCGGCCAGGAGCCGCAATGAATGATCGCGTACAGGAACTGCTCAACAAGATAAAGGAGCTCGAAGATGAGCTGGTGCAGGAATTTCAAAAAAAAGAAAAGGAGTACTTCTACGAGATTCGCAATAAGCGGGTTTATTTTGAGAAGGAGATCAAGAGACAAAACAGGCGGCTGTCCAAAAAGATCCGTTACTATCTCAAGGATGCGCCGCTGTTAAACATCATAACCACCCCCCTCATCTGGTCTTGCCTGCTGCCGGCCATGTTTATGGATTTGGTTGTCTCCTTCTACCAGGTGATCTGCTTCCCCGTCTACTCGATACCCAAGGTCAAAAGGGCCGATTACATTGTGATTGACCGCCACTACCTGGGCTATTTGAATGGTATTGAGAAGATCAACTGCTTTTACTGCGGTTATTTCAACGGTCTCATTGCCTATGTCCAGGAAATCGCTGCCCGCACCGAACAATACTGGTGTCCGATCAAACACGCCAAGCGCAGCATGGCCCATCACAGCCGCTATAAGAATTTTTTAGATTATGGTGACGCCAAGAATTACCGCAAGCACAATAAAAAGGTGCGTTCCGACTTCAGTGATCTTGAGTAAAGTGGAGTTGCTCGTACCTGAGCGGACAAATATCGTGAAATGACTTTATTCAATCTGCCACTATCAGGAAGCATCTTAATGTGGAGCGATTTGCATCCTTTTAATATTTCCCAATAGAACCTATTCTTCTTGATCACTAAGCCCCAATTGTTCGACAGCCCATGAGTGCATCAATTCTAAAATGGGAAAGGCGCTTTGACCAAGTTCGGTCAAGCTATACTCAACCCTTGGTGGTACTTCCGGATAGACAGTTCGAGATATCAAACCGTCCTTTTCCAATTCCTTTAGTTGCTGTGTCAGCATTTTTTGACTGACTCCAGGCACTACTCTCTCCAACTCATTGTAGCGTTTTGTTCCGTCATTCAAATGCCAAAGCATGAGACACTTCCATTTTCCACTTAGCAGATTCATGGAGACTTCAACAGGGCAGTAATACTGCTTTTCATTCCATTCGATCATAATATCGTTTTACCCTTAAAAAATAATTAAACTTCAATCTCACTAAACAAGGCTATTCGAACCAATTGGTTCGTGGCGAACAAAA
>JBFFIS010000312.1:0-3347 GCA_041556375.1 Desulfurivibrionaceae bacterium
AAGTTATAGTCGTCCAGGGCGATGACATAGCCATAGGCATGCAGGGCCTGTATCCCCTTGATGACTTGCGGTTCCGGGTTGATATTCTCCAAAACCTCGAGAACAAGCCTGTTTTTATCGAGAGGCAGGGGCTGGAGATCTGTAAAAAAAGCACGGGTCAGATTTATAAAAACCCGATGACTGCCAACAAGGCGTTTCATGCCGAACTCAAGGAAGGTGTTCAAAACGGTACGGGCCGTCGCCAGGTTGCCTTCCTGGGAGGATTGCGGGCCTTTGTCGTTATGACGATAGAGCAACTCGTAGCCGTAGACCTTGTTGTTGCGGTCTAAAATGGGTTGACGGCCAACCTGAACAATCTCCGGTGGGCATTCTTGGGCAAAAATCTGATAGGTGTTTTGCATTGGTACGGTGGTCGTTTTTTCTAGAACTCTCGTTGCTGAGGTATATTTTACTATAACACATTGTCTGTGGCTGATGGTAATCAGCTTTTGAGCTGCCACGATTTTGGCGGTTCAGCGATAAAATGCATTTCTTCACCCAGAGTTGGGTGGCAAATACGCATCTCCCTGGCATGAAGGGCTATGGCGTCACCCTGAAAGGCCAGGGTTGAGCCATAACGTTTGTCGCCGACCAAGGGAAAGCCGTGATGGGCAAACTGGACTCTGATCTGGTGATAACGCCCGGTTTCCAGGTAAATTTCCACCAGGCTAATGCCGTTTTGATAGTCTAGCCGCCTGAAGCTCAGTCTGGCCTCTTTGCCTGCCGGTGCCGCTACTGTTTCTGCGAAGAATTGCTGGCGCTGAAGATTATCTGTCCAGGCATCTTGGGGCGGAGTTTTGCCTGCGACCTGGGCCCAATAAATTTTCCGAGGCCGGCGGCTTCGGATCTCGGCTGAAAGGCGGGAAGCGGCCTTCGATGTCCGGGCCAGAACAATAACCCCTGAGGCCAGACGATCTAGACGATGAACCAGGCCAAGGTAGACATTGCCCGGCTTGTTATATTTTTTCTTTAACCAGGCCTTGGCCTCGTCAAGCAGGGTAGGACGGCCGGTATGGTCGCCCTGAACCAATTGACCTGCCGGTTTGTTGATCACAAGCAGGTGATTATCAATATAAATAATTTCCATTAACTACCAGTGCCCCTCAGCAGGGCAAAATTCCATGCGGATTACCGCTTATGAGGTAAATATTGTGATTTTTTTGCTATCAGGCCAAAAGCAACCACCTGTCTTCTTCAAGGTAAACAGGTTCATAAGTACAGTGTTCGATATTTGCTCGTCAAGGTATGAATGGCTGGAATGAATTTCAAAAAAATCATGGTGGGATCACTTCCCAGGCAATATACTTTTGCTGTTATCAATACTTGGCTCTCCGGAGGTGCCATGAAAATATGTTCAGCTGACCAGATGCGTTTTTTAGACCGGACAACTATTAATGACAATGTCGCTACCGGTCTTGAACTCATGGAAAATGCCGGTAAGGGCACTGTGGACCTCATCCTCGATTATTACGGAGACTGCAAGGGCAAGAGGGTTGCCGTCTTTGCCGGGCCTGGAAATAATGGTGGTGATGGTTTTGTCATAGCCCGCCATCTCCATGATCTCGGCGCCGATGTAGAGGTCTATCTTCTGGTAAACCCTGACAAGATTGGCGGTGATGCCGCTGAAAACTTCAGTCGTCTTAGTCAAGATATTGTAGTGACAACCCTCAGTGATGAGGATTCTGTCAGCACTCTGATGCTCAACTGTGACATCATTGTCGACGCCCTGTTGGGAACCGGTTTGACCAGAAAGGTCGTAGGCGTCTTTGCCCAAGTTGTAGGTCAGATTAACCGGGCCGAGGCACCGGTTGTTGCCGTTGATATACCTTCCGGCCTTAATGCCGATAGTGGCTCGTTATGGGGCTGTTGTGTTCATGCTTCCTTGACTGCTACCTATGGACTGGCAAAATGTGGCCTTGTTCAGTATCCGGGGGCTGATTGCGTTGGCCATCTTGAGGTGGTGGATATCGGTATCCCTTCCTCGATAATTGATCGTGCTGACATCAAGTCCTTTTATCTACAGGAGGAGGTCGCGGCAGGATTTCTACCGCAACGGAAAAGTGAGGGTCATAAAGGCAGTCATGGTCATGTTCTTCTCCTTGCCGGCTCTCTGGGCAAGACCGGGGCCGCTGTACTGGCCAGTGAGGGGGCACTGCGCAGTGGAGCGGGCCTTGTTTCGCTCTGTGTGCCGGAGAGGTTGAATACCATCTTCGAGAGCCATTGCCTGGAGGCCATGACGCTGCCGGTTGCCGGTCTTGACGGCTATGCCCTGGCAAATGATGACTACTTGGAGATCGTCAAGGCGGCGGTCGGCAAGAGATGTCTGGTTGTCGGGCCTAGCCTGGGTACGGCACCGGAAACAGCAGCCCTCATTAATCAGGTGGTGAGAAATTTCCCTCAACCCTTGGTGCTCGACGCCGATGCCCTTAATACCCTCGACCTTGAGGGGCTTGATGGTAACCGCCACGGCCGTGTACGAGTTGTCACCCCCCATCCCGGTGAAATGGCGCGCTTGACAGGCCTCACCACGGGGGAGGTGCAAAAAAACCGTCTGCAGGCTGCAGGCCATTTTGCCAGTAAACACGGTGTTATTGTCGTTCTTAAAGGGGCGGCTACAGTTATCGCCGCGCCCGATGGCCGCCTTGCCGTTAACTCCAGCGGCAATCACGGCATGGGCACAGGGGGGATGGGGGATGTTCTCTCCGGCATGATTGCCGCTCTGGTCGGCCAGAAGGTTGAACCATTTCAGGCGGCCTGTCTGGCGGTGTACGCCCATGGCCGGGCTGGCGATGTGCTGGCGCAGACAGGACCGTTTGGCTACCTGGCCTCGGAGCTTGCCGCCGTCCTGCCCCAGGTATGGGCCGAGCTGGAACTGGTCTGCTGATAAGAACGCTCTCTAGAGTGGGGCGACCAACTCGACCTTTACCAGGCCTCTGACCGAATTGCCAAGATAGATCGAGGTGCCGGGAGCTGTGAGGTCTGCTGCTACCAGGGTCTTTTCTCGGACCAGGTCAGGAAAGGTCGTGATCAGGTAGCCCCTAAAGACACCGGGGAGAAGCCCGGTGCTGACCGGTGGTGTCAAGAAAACTCCCTCCTTTTCAATAAAGATATTAGAGATGGCCCCTTCGCTGATTTCTCCCCTTTCATTTGTGAAGATAAGATCCAGACAGCCCTGCTCCTGTGCCTCCTGCCAGAGACGGTCGTAGGTCTGGCGCTGGGTTGTCTTGTGGTAAAGGAAGATGTC
The DNA here is from genome assembly GCA_041556375.1 of Desulfurivibrionaceae bacterium. Lineage (GTDB taxonomy): Bacteria > Desulfobacterota > Desulfobulbia > Desulfobulbales > SURF-16 > BM506. The sequence goes on from JBFFIS010000312.1 coordinate 3,284, forward strand.
GAAGGAATCAGTGCGTTCCGCAGCCAGACAGACCTTCGGTAGCGCCTCCTGGCTCGTCCGTGGC
>JBFFIS010000313.1:0-3308 GCA_041556375.1 Desulfurivibrionaceae bacterium
AATGCCGCCACTCCGCCAGCAATCACCCAAAATTACGACTGCGGAGGGTTCTGGAAGTTCACAAGCCCCATGGATCTTACTTATTCGTACACAGACTCATCCGGCAACGCCCTTGCAATCACCCCAGCGACTAACACGGTCAACCCGCTGGCAGCTGACATCACAGATTGCAATGGCTTGGTTCCGCTTACCCTCACTGACACTATTACCTATGCTCGACCAACCATTGCTACCCCGATCAATCCTTTTGCCGCCAGTGTTGACCTGGCAATAGCTAAGGCTCAGCTCACGGATAGCGACACGGTTTGTTTCAATACTGGAGCAGGATGCCAGAATTTCAACCAGAATGGCATGACCGGCGCTAACCTTCTTCATGGCAAGATCCAGGTCTTCAATAATTTTGGACCAGAAAATCAAGACATTACCGACTCCCCCTTTGAAGCCCAGTTTTTCAACGGCACAAGCTGGGTTGTGAATGCAAATGACGCCTGCAGCACAAGCCTAGTTTTCTGTTCTTCTCCTACTGCCGGAAGGGTCAACACAATCTTTCCTGATCCACTGACTGGTGGTCTGGGCACCTTTACTGTCACTACTTCAGGAACATCTGGTGAAGTTCTCGATGTTTGCCTGACCTCACCGCTCTGGCTCTCAGAAACTACCTGTGCGGCCCCAGACTCAACCTGCGGTGAATTTACCTTTGGCATCTATCGTGGCAATGACCGTATCATCAACTGGCGGGAGATTGTCAGGTGACAAGGAGTAGCAAGAACAACAAGGGTTTCACCCTCATTGAGCTGATCACCATTATTTTATTGTTGGGAGTTCTTTCGGTGGTGGCCACAGCCAAGTGGCCTGGTGACATGAAAGAAGATGCGGCAGTCAGGGAATTTAAACGGGCCATCCGCTATGCCCAGCACCAGGCTATGACCAGAGAGTATATTAGTTTGGATGCTTGGGGCCTAATGGTCAACGCCGACAACAGCTATAGCATTTTACGCCAGGTCACTCCTGTGAATATCCCCGACTTTACCAACCGGTTCCTTCTGGGTGACAACGCTATTACCATCAACGATGCCACTGGCGGCGACGGCCTCTGGTTCAACGGACTTGGCGAACCAATCTCTTCTGCAGGTGCAGCAATTGGCCCCTTGACCTATACTGTTGCAGGCTCCGAAGACCTCACCGTCTGCGCGCAAACCGGTTTTGTTGCGGAGGGTAACGCATGCCCTTGATGCCCACAACTCCTCAGGAAAAAGCAGGATTTACCCTGATTGAGCTCATTATCACTATTATCATCATGGGTTTTGCCGCCATTATCATCACCCCCTATTTAACCGCTGTCACCCATGGTCCAGATCCAGTCATTCGCGAGAAGGCCATTGCCTTGGGACAGGCCATGATGGATGAGGTACTGGCAAAAAGGTGGGACAACGCTACAGCATCAGGAGGTGGCCCTATTGTCACCGATGAAACCCTGGTTGGCGCCCGGGGCACTGATGGCAGCCGCAATGCCACTGCTCCGCTCTCCCTAGGACCTGAAACCGGAGCACCTGACAACGAGAATGGGACGGCTGATGACCGCTCAACCTGGGATGACGTTGATGATTATAATGGCGTCAACGAGCCGATCGGTGCTAATTTTTTCGACCAAAACGGCAACACCGTACCCGGCACCTGGACAGGTTTCACACGAACTGTCACCGTTGATTATATTATAATCAGCAGTCCAGGCCCTCCCTCCATTGACGCCAGCAATCCGGCTCCCGCCGGTGTTCGTACCGACAGTAAACGCATTGTGGTAACCGTTACGTCCCCTCTGGGTGAAACCTTCAATCTTGTGGCTATCACATGCAATCTTTAATTGCCCGACACACTGAAGATAGAACGATAACCTCTGAAAAAGGCTTTACCCTTATTGAACTCATCACTGTTATTGTGCTGCTGGGCATTGTCGGAGTGATGGGCAGTGAGGTTATTACCAGTAGCCTCAAGGGATTTGCCCAGACCGACGATGCCATGGAACTCTTTGAAGAGGGCAAGCTGGCCATGATGCGCATGGAGCGCGAAATCCACCACATGCTGCCCAACTCCATCGATAATCCTACCAACGCAACAGACATCCATTTTGGCCTTGTTGATGTCAACACTCTGACCTCAGCGGCCCCTGCCATAACCGGTCAATATGAGCCCATCGGCAACTCCCTTAAGATACGTGATCTGAGCCTTAATCCCTTGCCAATGATTGCACCTCCTATCCTGCTCTCCATTTACAATACAAGCTGGACAGACTTTTCCTCCACATCAACCACGGTCCGCAAGATATACGGGATCACCGCCATTAATTCACCTCCCGGCTCCATGACCTTGGACAAGGCTGTGATTGGTGGCCATTCGGCCAACAAACGTTATTATCCGGTATACAAGGCCGTACGGTACTTTATTACTGGCACCACTCTTTTTCGTGCTGAAACCCCTATCACCCTCGCACCAGATGACTTTATAACTACATTGGACGCTGAAGCCGCCTCAGCCCTCCTGACCAATGTCACAAGCCTGCGCTTCAACTATAGTCCGGCAAGCCTAACCAGCAACGCCCTGGTGCGTATTGATTTCACCCTGTCAAGAAATGGTACAACCCTTGATTTCCATAAAGAGATTCAGGTGCGCAATGTTCCGTAAACCTATTAAAAATCAAGACGGCATCGGCTTGATTGCTGCCATTTTCCTTATCGTGGTGGTGGCCATGTTCGGTGTGCTTATTGCCCGTTACACCATGATCTCATCACAGTCGTCTGCCGAGGATTTGCTCTGGAGCCAGGCCCTTTATTCTGCCGAAGGAGCCGCTCAGCTCCGCATTCTTGAAGCGGATGGTGGTGGACCAGCAGCCTGGGTCTGGTCTGATCCAATCATCAGCTCTTTTACGACCACGATCACCGGTCCAGTTTTCGTGGGAGGATCGACAACCATCCAAGAGATCCAATCTCAAGCCAGCCGAGCAAACATCAGCCGCACCATCGAAGTCAGGTACAGGCTCTAACAAGATGTCCGCTCCACCTACCTGCTAACAGCAGGTTTTCTTGCCTCACGATTGCGTTTTTTCGTCTTTTCAGCCCTCTAGCCCATAAGAACACTTGGGACTCCTTGGCAAATATGTTATAAAATTCTAGAATTCTACAGAGTTAAAAGACTTTAGATACATTTCACCAAGCTGAAAGGGGGCACTATGCAGCTTCACCGAGATGAACGAGGATTTACCCTCATAGAGATGATCATTGTCATCATCCTCCTGGGCCTTCTCTCGTCCATGG
>JBFFIS010000314.1:0-3303 GCA_041556375.1 Desulfurivibrionaceae bacterium
CTTTTTTCGGGGGGATTACCAAGATAGCTCTAAATATCCTTCCGTCGGCCTCCTTATTATCAATCTCTTTTTTCACTCATCCCCTGCATGTTGCGTATCGCAATCTGCCGCATTTTGAACTTCTGAACCTTGCCGGTAACGGTCATGGGAAATTCATCTACAAATTCGACATAACGTGGCACCTTGAAATGGGCCAACTGCTCCCGACAGAAATCACGCACCTCGTCAATGGTCAGATCAGCATTTTCCCTTTTTTTGACCCAGGCCATTATCTCCTCGCCGTAAAAATCATCCGGAACCCCGAAGACTGCGACTCCGATCACGTCAGAATGGCTAAAGAGCAGATCCTCGATTTCACGGGGATAGATATTCTCTCCACCGCGAATGATCATTTCCTTGAGGCGGCCGGTGACCTGCACATAACCATCACGATCCATCCGCCCCAAGTCACCGGAGTGGAGCCAGCCCTGGCTATCAATGGCAGCCTTTGTGGCCGCCGGATCACCATAATATCCGTGCATAATGTGGTAGCCGCGAAAGCAGATCTCACCGATTTCGCCAATGGGCAGAGTCTGATTGTTCTCAAGATCAACCACCTGGACCTCCTGGTGAGGAAGATTGCAACCCACCGTGTTGGTTCGCCGCTCAATACTGTCATCGGGGAGAGTGAGATGGGTAAGCGGTGAGGCCTCGGTTTCACCGTAACCGATGAGGATTTGGGCGCAGTGCATCTCCTCCATCACCTGCCGCATCAAGGCTGGAGCACAAGGGGCTCCTGCCATAATCCCGGTGCGCAGGCTGGATAAATCAAATTTCTTAAATTCCGGATGATTCAGTTCAGCAATAAACATGGTGGGCACCCCATGCAGAGCGGTACACCTCTCCTTCTCCACCGCTGCCAGGACCTGGCCAGGGTCAAAATGCTCACAGGCAATGATAATTGCCCCACCCACCGACAGACAGAGGAGGTTGGATAGCACCATGCCGAAACAATGATAAAAAGGGACTGGCACACAGAGGCGGTCCTGTTCGGTAAAATGCATCCTGAGCGCCGAAAAATAGGCATTATTTAAGATATTATGATGACTCAGAACCACGGCCTTGGGAAAACCGGTGGTGCCGGAGGTGTACTGGATATTGATAGGGTTATGACAGGAGAGTCTGGCGCCGCAGGCCTTAAGTTCTGATGGGTTGATCGTTGCCCCGGCGGCAAGCACCTCAGACCAGAGGGTCATGCCGGCGGCGGGCCGCTGCGTGGCCATGGGATCGGCAGGGTCATAAAGCACCACTCGACGGATAAAGGGGAACCCTTCGCTTTGGAGACCATCAGGTTGACATTGCTTCAGCTCGGGAAGCAGGGCCATAAGCATGGACACATAGTTACTGCTGCGAAAGGCGGGGATAACAAAGAGTCCCTGAACCTCAGAACAGGTCAGTGAGTAAGCAAGCTCTTTGCTGCGGTTGGCAGGATTGATATTAACCAGAATCACGCCAATCCTGGCAGTGGCCAACTGCAGGAGAAGCCACTCGATATTGTTGGTGGACCAGATGCCGATCCGATCGCCCTGATCAAAGCCAAGGGCCAGCAGCCCCAAGGCCAGGTCATCCACCGCGGTTATAAGCTCCGTATAGCTCAAGCGCCGTCCCTGGGGCAGAGAGACCACGGCCTCATGATCGGGAAACATAGAGGCAACAGCAGACAAACGGGACGGTATGGTATCGGTCAGCAGCGGCACGTCGCCATTTGTGCGAAAATAGCTTGTTTTCTGTCCCTCCATCAGCGACTCCCCTTTTAGATCACTGGCACTTCCCGCCAATATGCATCCACCCGGGCCTGGATCTCGGCAACCATCTCCTTGTTGTACCTGGGCTCAAAGAGGTGACGGAATCGTCCCTGAAGTTGAAGATATTCAACCACCGGCAGCCGTTTACCGGGAATTTTGGTATGCACAACCCTGCCATGCTCATATTCCTTCAGCGGCCAGATCCCGGTTTTCACAGCCATTTTGCCAATCTCAACGGAATGGCATGGTTCAAAACCCCAGCCTGTCGGGCAAGGCGCCAGAGAGAGGATTAAGCGCGGTCCTTTATGGGCCATACCCTTTTCCACCTTGCGAGCCAGATCCAGCGGCTCGGCGGCAACCACTGTTGCCACATACGCGGGGTTGTGGGCGGCCCAGATAGCAAAAAGGTCCTTTTTGAAACCTGGGAAACCGCTTGGGGCCATGCTGGTTGCAGTCCGGGCCCCGTGGGGGGTGGCGGCAGAATACTGCTGGCCGGTGTTGCCGTAGCCCTCGTTGTCGTAACAGAGATAAAGAAAGTCAAGCCCCCTGTCGATGGCTCCGGAGGTTGCCGAAAGCCCCATACCATAGGCCGAGCCATCACCGGTAAGGACCATAACTTCAAGATCATTGTCGGGGGGGATTTCTCCCTTTTCAAGCAAGATATCCAAGGCATCACGCACGCCTTGGGCCCCGGCCGGGGCTGAGGCCATCGCCGTATACAACCAGGAACCGCGAAAAGGGGTAAAGGGGTAGACCGCAAGCAGGGTCATGCAGCCCGCCGCATTGACGATCACATTTTTTTCACCGACGATATCATATATTTCATGCAAGGTTGCCAGACCGCCGCAGCCGGCACACATTGGCGTACCTGTGCCGAGAAGATGATGATCCGGCAGATTCCGCAACCCCTTAAAACGCGTCTCAACCATTGTCTGCTCCCGATCTGCCGGTCATGGCCCGGGCGATGACCTGCTGTTTACGAACCTGGGCAAGCTCTTCTGCCGTGTACAGCAAACGGGGCTCTAAAACAGCACCTGTATCTGCCGCCCGCTTTACTGAAAAAGCCATTTCGTAAAACTCTTCAGGAGTGATGTCTCGCCCTCCCAACCCCCCGATAAAGCTGGCCAAAACCCTGGGTCCATCGGCTTGACCATACAGAACCGAGGCCACTTCCATATAGAGAATACCCCCCTTGCCCATGGAGATATTCTGGTCGACCACCGCGACTCCGCGCTTGCCTTTTAATGCCGTGAGAAGATCTGCCGTGGGGAAAGGACGCAGCAACCGGGGCCGTACCAGACCCACCTTTTCTCCTGCCTGCCGCAACCGATCCACTGCCTCTTTGGCCTTGGTGGCAAAGGAGCCGATCATCAGATAAACAATCTCAGCATCCTCACTGCGGTAACACTCAAGGGCTTCATACCGGCGGCCAAAATCTCTGGCAAATTTCTGGCAAATCCTCTCATACACCTCTAAGGCTCGCAGAGAAGCCAGGTGGGCCTGATAGCGGAAATAGGAA
>JBFFIS010000315.1:0-3295 GCA_041556375.1 Desulfurivibrionaceae bacterium
CATGTCGGTCATGGCATTTTCAAATTCGCGCACCAAAGGGGGGCGCATCATGGCCTGGATAAAGGCGCAGACATAGCCGGCGCCGATAACCGGGGTCAGGCTGGTAAGTGGCGCAGCAAGAAAGGCGGTGAGGATGGTAGCCGGATGGCTGAGTGCGATAAAGGCGCCCAGAGAAGAGGGGATGCCGTTGGCCAGCACCCAGTAGAGGGCATTGGCGCCGGCCGCCTCGCTGCCCTTGTTAAAACCGATATAACCGATAGAGCCGATAATGATGAGGGGGATAAGCCATCCCATGACCTTCCAGGCCGGTGACACAGGGGGAATGGTGTTTATCTCCGCCATTTGGGAACTGCGGTCTTCGCCGAGGGCTTTTTTGATACCGGCAACATGGCCGGCGCCGACAACGGCGACGATTTTTTTGCCGTGAGCTTCCTTGATTTTTTCGGATAAAAAGGTGTCGCGCTCATCAATGAGGACCTGCTTGATCTCTGGCAGGGCCTCCCCCATTTCAGCGAGAAGTTCGGAAAGGACATCACTTTCCTTAAGTTCGCTCAGTTTCTCCTCACTAAGTTCGGTGCTGTCAAAAAGGCTGGCAAAGAGGGAGGTGAGCAGGTAACCCTTCTTGAAAAAAGAGGTCTTTTTCCAAGCTCGCCGGAGTGTAACCCGGACGTCCCGATCGCAAAGGGCTATGGGAATGTCGAATTTGTCCGCTGAGCGGGTGGCCTCAAGAAGCTCGGCACCGGGAGTAACACCAAGCTGGTCACCCAATTTTTTCTGATACGCAGCCAGGGTCAGGTTGATCATCAGGGTGGCGAGCTGTTTCTCCTTGATAATTTGTTTGATATCAAGTGATTGCCAGCGCTGTTTTTTTGACAGGGATTCGAAGCGTTTTTCATCAAGCTCGACGCAGACGCAGTCCGGCCGTTCCTCCTCGATGATCTGCTGGACGAGGTCCACGGATTTTTGGGAGACATGGGCGGTGCCGACCAGAATTATCTGGCGGTCTTGATGCTGGACGATATGGACGTCGGAGGAATCTATTGATGTCAAGTTGGTTAAACCGGCAGAGGTGATGGGGAAATAAGATTGATGAAACTACAAAGAGGATGCCAATGGCATCCTCTTTGTTCCGCGAAAAGGCGAAATTAAAATGTAGTATTGAGGCCTATGGTAACCATATGGGCTGCGGCATTTTTGAAGTCGCCGTAAATGGTGTTGCCATCGTCAAGTTTTAATTGGCGTTCCTCTTTGTCGTCGTAAAGGTAGGCCAGGCCCAGTTCATACTGGTCATTGATCTGATACTTGCAGCCAACAGAGTAGATCTTGGCGTCTGAATCAGGGAGTTCAAAGCCCAGGGTATGGTCGGGAACCGGGGTCTCATCAATGGCAAAACCGGCCATCAGTGTGAGTCTGTCCTCCAGCATCTTATGGGTGACGCCGATACGGAAGGCATCGGCATCGTTATAATCGCGGGCCTGAGGTGGATCAAAAACAGCTTGGAGTATCGAGTGTTGCCCAATGGCTGCATCATAGTCAAAATCAAGCTGCTTATAATCCGACCAGAAGGTGCGATCCCAGGAGATTTCGATGGTGGTGTTGTTGATGGTATAGGCAGCGGCCACAGTAAGGACTTCTGGGAGGGGAACGGTAACAGTTGCACCTCCTGTGTAAAGTTGATCGGTCAAAGCTGGAATGAGACCTGTGGAGCGCAGAGTTAGTTCATCGGCCTCGAGGGACAGGTCAACACGGGAGCGCCAAGTTATTGAGGTCGAAAGGTTGTCCATCGGTTTAACGGTCAGGGCCAGGTTGTAGCCTTCGTCAATGGAATCACCTGTCATCTCACGAGAAAGTGAGGTCACTCCTGGGAGCGTGGCTGGAATAAACGCAGCACTCACGTCATTACTCACTCGACCGCTACTATAAACGGCACGTACACCACCTGCGATGGAAACCTTGTCGTGGAGCTTATAAGACAGCGTGGGGTTAAGTTCCAGCACCTCCAACGAAAATTCACCAGCAGTTGCTCCTTGATAGGGGTCCGCCCAGCGTTTTGACAGGCCGCCGGGAACGGTGAAGGAGAGGCCGAAGCGCATATTGCTGAACTCTGGCGAGACCAGGTGAAAGAGGGGGAGAAGGAAGTCCTCCTTCTTGGTGTCGCCGTTCAGGGCGGCGGTGGTTAGATGAGTAAACTCTATCGAGGTCAGGTGGATGTACATGGCGTCAACCTCAAGAAGCCAGTTTTCCTTGTCCGCTTCAAAGCTCATGTTGGCCGGATTGAAATAGGCGGCATCGGCACCATGGGCATTGGCAACATAGGCGGCGCTCAGAGCCGTGGAATTAACGGACTGCTCAGGGATACGCCAGCCTGAGGCCAGGGCGCTTGCTGCGGTAAAAACTCCTGCGAAAACAAGTAAAGCGACTTTCTTGATCATCTCTCCCCCTTGGATGTCGGCCACCTGCCGATGTGAAAAAAATATGCGTGTCGGTCGATACTTTGGCTTAGTGACCGTCAGCGTAAAGATAGCGTTTGATTTTATGAGTAGCCGTCTTGATAAACGGTTCTTGGCGTTCTGTAAAGTGGTGAATTTTGGAATAGGTGGGCAGTTGGGAGTTGATCTCGCTTTTCAGTTCCGCCATGAGGGCGTGGGTGTATTCGAGACGTTCTTTGGCTGTTTTGTTGGCGGTGTCGCGTTCGATGACGTCGTGGTCGAGATAAATCTTGGCCTCAAGCTTGTTATTGTTAGCGACAACAAGGGACTCTGCCACCCATTCCACGCCATTGCATTTTTCCTCAATGGTTTCGGGATAGATATTTTCACCACTGGACAGAACGATAACACTCTTAGATCGGCCTTTGATGTGTAAACAGCCTTTATCGTCAAGCCGACCAAGGTCGCCGGTGGCAAGCCAGCCACCTGGTTTTAAGGTTTCCTTGGTGGCATCGCTATTGCCCGCGTAACCCAACATTATATTGTCACCCCGGCCCCATATCTCGCCAATGCCGGTAGCCGGGTCTGGTTGGTTGATCATTATTTCGACGTCGGGCATCGGCCTGCCGCAGGAGCCAAGAGGGATATCCACCCCGCAGAGGGGGCCACCAGCAAGAAGAGGCGCCGATTCGGTGAGTCCGTAGCCAACCATATAGGGCAGGCCAGCCTCGCGGAGAAAATGTTCGGCCTCATAATTTAAAGAGGCACCGCCAATCCCCAATAACTTCAGCTTGCCGCCAAAGAAGGCGAGAAGGCGGGCGCCTATTTTTTTCATGATCTGGCGGCGGACAGGGCCGATCTTACAG
>JBFFIS010000316.1:0-3292 GCA_041556375.1 Desulfurivibrionaceae bacterium
CTACGTCACCAGCTGGTGCCCATATTGCCATAAGGCCAAGGCCTTTTTTCAATCCCGCGGTGTTGCCGTTAATGTCTATGATATTGAGAAAAACAAGAAGGCGGCAGCCCGGAAGAGAAAGCTTGATCCGCAAAGGGGAGTGCCCTTTGCCGTTGTTAACGGCAGAGGAATTCACGGCTATGCCCCTGAGCAATACCTCCAGGCTCTGAAAGGCAAGTGACAGAGGTGAGGATGTCTGCCAGACACTCAGAGAAGCAGCGCGCCTGGTTGCGTCAACTCTTGACCGAACACCAGCAGATTTGTTGGCTCCATCGCCTCGGCCTCAGGGCGCCGGTGTTTGAAATTAGCGAGGATGGCAGCCGGGCCGGCTCTTGGTCTGCTGGCTTTGCCAGTCTGAAAATGGCCGGCTGGTTGATTCGCGACCATAGCTGGGATGTGGTTCTGGAGGTCCTCAAGCATGAGATGGCCCACCAATATGTCCATGAGGTCATGGGACGGGGCCATGAAAAGCCCCATGGCCCGGCCTTTCAAGAGGCCTGTCAGCGCCTGGGCGTTCATCCTCACTTTTGCCGGGCCACCGGCCATATTCCTCGCCTGCTAAGGGCCGAGAGCAGCAAGCCCCAGCGTATCCAGGCCAAGGTGGAAAAACTTCTGTCCCTGGCCCAGAGCGCCAATGAGCATGAGGCCTCCTTGGCCATGGAGAAGGCCAATGCCCTGCTGCGGAAGCATAATATCCGCCGGGTCGAACAGGGGGCGCCGGCCGACTATGATTATACCATTATCAATGAGGGCAAGAAGAGGATCAGCGCTGTGCAGCGGGTAATCGCCGCCATCCTCAAGGATTTTTTCTTTGTCCAGGTCGTTATCGGCCGCCAGTTCGATGCCGCTTCAGGGCAAACCTTCCGGGTCATCGAGCTCATAGGCGCTGGTGAAAATCTGGCTGTGGCCGAATATGTCTATTTCTTTCTGTGCAGACGTCTGGACTGCCTGTGGCAGGAGTACCGCAAGGCCAGCAAGGCCCAGGGCCGGGAAAAAAGATCATATCAGCTCGGCGTCCTCAAGGGCTTCCAGAGCAGGCTGCGTAGTCAGGAAGCTCAGGCCATGGCCGCCCAGAGCACCGCGACCAATATCCTGATCTGCCGGCAGGATCATAGCCTGATCAGCTATTACCAGCGCCGCCATCCCCGCCTGAAAAAGGTGAGACACCGGGGCGCCAAGGTCTTTAGCGGCTCTTATCAGGCCGGTGAAGAGGAGGGCCAAAATTTGGTTATCCATAAAGCCGTGGTCTCCCGGCCTGAAGCCAGCGGCGCTCTTTTACCCGTGGCCTGATCTGGCAACTCAGCGAAAAGATTTCATAATCTGTTGTCTGCTTTTAGAAGAGGTCGACCCAGCTTCGAAAATATGAAACAATAGAAAGGTTAGGTGGTGAAGGTTGATTGCCACCATATCCATACTGTCGGCAGGGTTTCAGCATGGCGAATATTGAAATTCAATACTGTTTCATCTTAAATCAGGGCCACAGAGAGGTTGTTGATCTGTGCCTTGATGAGCAGACCCTGGAAAATATCAATCAGCCCTCTGGGCAACTACCGGCCTGGACCAAACTCGATTTTTATCAATGCCGCCACTGCCCGCTGGATGCGGCTCGCCAGGCCCATTGTCCTGTGGCCGTCAGTCTTGTTGATATTGCCAACCGTTTTGAAAAAATTGTCTCCTATGACGAGGTCGGCCTCACCGTGGTTTGTGAGGAGCGCACGGTCTCCCAGCAGACCACGGCCCAGCAGGCAATCAGCTCCTTGCTGGGTCTTCTTTTCGCCACCAGCGGTTGTCCCCATACCCTTTTTTTGAAACCCATGGCCCGTTTTCACCTGCCTCTGGCCACCGAGGAGGATACCATTTTCCGGGCGGCCAGCATGTATCTGCTGGCCCAGTATTTTCGGGGTAGAGAGGGGAGGCGAGAAGATCTCGCCTTCAAAGGTCTAACCACCATCTATGACAATCTCCACCAGATTAATATCGAGATTGCCAACCGGCTGCGCAGCGCCTTTAGTTCCGACTCCTCCGTCAATGCCGTCATCGTTCTTGATATGTTCGCCAAGGCCCTGCCCTATGTGGTCAAGGACGAGCTGGAGGAGATCCGTTATCTCTTTGCCCCCTATTTTTCAGATCTTTTTGACGACATCCTCGAATCCTCCTTGCTAGATAACGCCTCTTGATCAAAATAGGATATCCCAATATGCTCTATCGGAATTATTAGTATTAGCTGTTTGACTCTCGACCTGATGTTGGGTATTGAAACCTCCTTATCTATTCAAGACTGGAGGCCCATCATGCGTATTCTGACCCCGATTTTTATCATTGCCGCCCTGTTAAGCACGCCCGCAACCGTCATGGCCGAGACCATCGCCGGCACGGTAACCATGGCTTTTGATCTCTCCGCTCATGATTCGGGGGAGCAAGTCCAGCTCTGGCTTCCCTATCCGGTGAGTAATCAAAATCAGCTCATTACCAATATTAGGACGAGCGGGGACTATGACACCTCAGCGGTCTATACCGATCGTGTCTTTGAAAATCCCATTCTCTATGCCCGTTGGGCTGGCAAAAATCCCGGCCGCAAGTTGACCTTGCGTTTTGACGTCAGCCGCCACGAGGTGAAGCGTCCAGATCTTTCCGGCCAAGAGACGGCCTGGGACCCGGCCGACTATGCCCTCTACCTGCGGCCCACCAGTCTGGGGCCCATTGATGGCGAGGTGAAAAAACTGGCCGAGCACATTACCCTTGGCAAGACAACAGTTCTCGCCAAGGCCAAGGCCATCTATGACTGGGCCTGTGAAAATACCTATCGTAATCCTGCCACCAGGGGCTGCGGGGCGGGTAATGTCTGCAAGCTTCTCCAGGATCCGGGCGGCAAATGCGCTGATATCAGTTCCCTCTATGTTGCCCTGGCCCGGGCCGCAGGAGTCCCGGCCCGGGAAATTCTCGGCCTGCGCCAGGGCAAAAAGTCTGGCCAGGACATCAGCACTTGGCAACACTGCTGGGCTGAATTTTATCTGCCAGGGCATGGCTGGGTGGCGGTGGACCCGGCTGATGTTCGCAAAAAGATGCTCATTGAAAAGCTTGAGTGGGGAGATGCCAAGACTGCCTATTATCAGGACTACTTTTGGGGCGGCCTGGATGGCTACCGGATTAAGCTCAGCGAGGGTAAGGATCTGACCCTCAACCCGCCCCAGCATGGTGCGGCACTGAACTATCTTATGTACCCCTTTGCCCAGATCGGCACCACCACCCTGGA
>JBFFIS010000317.1:0-3282 GCA_041556375.1 Desulfurivibrionaceae bacterium
AGTTTTTTGGGGGGGCGTAGGTGATGACAACAAAAACAAACGCTCTTACGGCCACCCCACTCTCCCCTTTATTGCCTTTCAGAAAACCTCACATGAACCTGCACTTATAGAGGGTGGCTTGCCAAACAGACTTGACCTTTTCTAAGATCGGCAGAAACTTTTAAGGCTCTGCCCGTGGGACAACAACGCTATTTAGGAAAGGCTCTTATTTCTTGGGAGAAAAAACTCGCATGACAGTGAGGCCGAGCTCATAGAGAATAAAGAGTGGCAACATCAGCAGCAGGGTGGACATGAAGTCCCCGGCAGCCAGGAGAAAGGAGAGGACGATAATCGCCAGATAGAAATATTTGCGCTGCCGGGAAAAATAGGCGCGGTCGACAAAGCCGGCCTTGCCGGCCATGACCATCAGAAAGGGAATCTCAAAGGCCAGACCAAAGGCCAAACCGGTCCGGGCCACAAAACTCAGATAGGCATCGAGCTTGGGCATGGCCGTCAACTCCGGACCGGCAAAGCTCATCAGATAGGTAAGGGCCCGGGGCAAGACACCCACATAGGAAAATATCACACCAAAAGCAAAGAGAAAGGTTGCCCAAAACACCACTACCAGGGCAAAGCGTTTCTCATGCTTATGCAGACCCGGAGCGGCAAACATCCAGACCTGATAGAGCACCACCGGGAAACCGGCAAAGACCCCCACCAACACCGAGATCTTCAGATAGCTGACAAAGGCCTCGGTAAGATTGGTATAGACCAGATGGGAGAGCTCCGGACTAGCAGCAAAGAGGGGGGCAACAAAAAACTGGGTGATGGATTCTGAAAAGAGATAGGCCATGCCACTGGCCAGGGCCACGGCGACAAAGGCAATGGTGATCCGCCGCCGCAGCTCGAGAAGATGGCCCTGAAAATGGCCTGTTAATACCTCACTCATGCCTGAGGGGTCTGCTCTTCAGGCACAGATTGGCCGGCAGTTGACTGGTCACTACCAACCGAAGCTGGTTCTTCGACCTTGTCAGCGGCCTCATCATCACCAGCATCCGGAGTGGCGACCTCGGCCTCGCCGCCAGCATTGGCACTGGCCAGGTTGGTCAGGGAGACATCGATATCCTCAAGACCATGGGTCAGCTCCTGGAGGCTTTCCTTCTCCTCAGCCAGCTCATCCTGCAGGGAGTCCTTCAGAGAATTAGCCGCCTTCTTCAACTCGAGGATCTGCTTGGCCACGGTCTTGGCCAGGCCCGGCAGCTTGTCAGGACCGACGACAATAAGGGCCAGGGCCATAATCAGAATGAATTCCGGCAATCCGATACCAAACATAGATCTTCTCAAGGGCTGGGTTAAGATCAGCATGATGCGGGGCATGAAAAGGCGTGCCCCCTCTGCCTGCAAAAAACTGACCCCATAAATTTTAAAAAAAAAGATACCCCCAGACCATGACAGGGAGCAAAGTGTGAATTTACGGTATTTACCGAGTGGTGTCAAGAAGCTGAGGCAACCACTTCCCCAGAGAAAAAGGGCCTTTTCCCAGCACCTCCTGCTCTGAAAATCAGGCCCTGAGACGGCCATTGACATTTACCAAGCGGTTGGCTATCTTTGACAGGTTTGCCCTGACCCCGTCCACGGACCAGGATAATAGAACTAAAAAAATGCCCTTCGGGCTTCTATACACATTTTAAGGAGAGAACAATGGCCAATGTAGTTGTCGTAGGCACCCAATGGGGCGATGAAGGAAAGGGGAAGATCGTTGACCTTCTCACCCATCATGCCGACTATGTCGTCCGCTTCCAGGGCGGCAATAATGCTGGCCATACCCTGGTGGTTGACGGCAAAAAATTCGTCTTCCACCTTATCCCCTCCGGCATCCTGTACGAGGACAAACAATGCCTGATCGGCAACGGCGTCGTTCTCGACCCCGGCGTCCTCCTCAGCGAAATGGCTGAGCTTTCCGAACAGGGCCTGCCCGTTACCCCAGGCCGTTTCACCATCAGTGAAAACGCCCACCTCATCATGCCTTACCACTGCGCCCTTGATGCCGGCAGCGAGTCCAAGAAAAAGCAAGGGGCCAAGATCGGCACCACCGGCCGGGGCATCGGCCCCTGTTACGGCGACAAGATCCTGCGCAGCGGCATCAAATGCGGCGACCTGCTTGACACCGACCTCTTCAAGGCCAAGCTCGAAGAAAACCTTGCCGAGAAAAACAGTATCATCGTTGACAAATTCGGCGGCGAGGCCCTCAGTTTCGACACCATCTACGGCCAGTTCATGGAGTATGCCGAACAGCTCGGCCCTTACATGGGCAATGTCAGTGTCAAACTCCATGAGGGACGCAAGGCCGGCAAACATATCCTCTTTGAAGGGGCGCAAGGCACCCAGCTCGACATTGACCACGGCACCTACCCCTTTGTGACCTCGTCAAACGTCGTGGCCGGTAATGCCTGTACCGGTTCCGGTTTTGGCCCGGCCCATATCGATGCCGTCATCGGCATCCTCAAGGCTTACACCACCCGCGTTGGCGAAGGTCCCTTCCCCACCGAGCTTTTTGACGATGTCGGCGCCGGCATGCAAAAGCGCGGCGGCGAAATCGGCGCCACCACCGGCCGCACCAGGCGCTGCGGCTGGCTGGACGGCGTGGTCGCCAACGATGCCGTGCGCCTCAATGGCATCACCGGCCTGGCCATCACCAAGCTCGACGTCTTAAGCGGCATGGACAGCCTGAAGATCGCCACTGCCTACGAGAACGACGGCACTACCTACCATGCCATGCCCGGCAATATCAAAAAGGCCCAGGCCGTTAAACCTGTTTACGAGGAGATTCCCGGCTGGCAGGAGGACATCTCCGCTGTACGCTCCGTGGACGATCTTCCCCAAAAGACCAGAGATTACATCAAACGCATCGAGGATCTCACCGAGACCCCGGCCCAGATCATCTCTGTGGGCCCGGATCGGGCCGAGACCATGCTACTACAGAACCCGTTTGAGAAGTAATGCCATAGGCGACTCATAGTTTCGCCCATAAAAAAAGGGGAGGTGCTTTTGCAGCATCTCCCCTTTTTTTATTATTTTTTGAGGCCTTCGAACGCGTAGCGCAGCCTAACCTTGCAGCTATCGCATCTTGCGGCTTACCAGGCGAGCCCCGGCCATGACCTCGCTCATGTCCACGGCAATATGGGCCAACATATTGGGCAGGCTGGCAGCCCCGCTGGAGGTTCTCACCTGCTGAACATTAAATACGGAAAGGAGTCTGTTAGGCAGAGAGACATCTGGATGGTCCATGAGCTGGTCCATAAC
>JBFFIS010000318.1:0-3275 GCA_041556375.1 Desulfurivibrionaceae bacterium
GAGGAGACCAAGAAGGGTGTGATTGTTGACCCGGGCGGTGATGAGGAAGGCATACTGGCCCTCTGCAAGAAGGAGGGGCTCACCATTGAATATATCATTGCAACCCATGGTCATCCCGACCATGTCTGCGGCAATCGTAAGCTCAAGGAAGCAACCGGGGCCCAGATCGTTATGCATGGCGATGATGACGCCTTTTTTAACAAGCCCGAGGTTCATCAATATTTTTCCATGCTCGGTCTTGAGCATTCGCCCCCTGCCGATATCCTGGTCAAGGATGGTGACACTATCACCTTTGGTAACCAGAGCCTGCAGGTCCTGCATACCCCCGGCCATACCCCCGGCGGCATAAGTCTCTATAGCGGCAGCGATGTTTTCACTGGAGACAGCCTTTTTGTCGGAGCCATTGGCCGCACAGATTTTCCCGGCGGCGATATGGCTCAGTTTATGAAAGCCATCCGCGAAAAACTCCTTGTTCTTCCTGATGATACCGTGGTCTGGCCCGGCCATGGCTATGGCGGCTCCAAGTCCACCATCGGCGAGGAAAAGCGTTCCAACCCCTTTATCACCGGAGCCTGAGATGCGGGAGATTGTCCTTGGCACCGCCGGCCATGTCGACCATGGCAAGACCAGCCTCGTCCGGGCCCTGTCCGGCATTGAGACCGACCGGCTCAAAGAGGAGAAACAGCGAGGCATCACCATTGAACTTGGTTTTGCCTTTTTAGATCTGCCCTGTGGCCACCGTCTCGGCATCGTCGATGTGCCGGGCCATGAGAAATTTATTAAGAACATGGTGGCCGGTGCCAGCGGCATTGATTTGGTGGCCTTTGTTATTGCTGCTGATGAAGGCATCATGCCCCAGACCCGTGAGCATTTTGAGATCTGTCGTCTGCTTGGCGTCGATAAGGGTCTCATCGTTGTCACCAAGAAAGACATGGTTGAGCCGGAGTGGCTTGAGCTTGTTGAAGATGAGATCCGTGACTTTTTCACGGATACCTTCCTTGACGAGGCTCCCCTGCTCACTGTCTCTTCGCTGACCGGTGAAGACATCGACGAGGTCAAGGCTGCTCTTGACACTCTGGTCGCTCAGTGCGATTTTTCTGAGGCCCATGGGCCTTTCCGTTTACCTGTGGATCGCGTTTTTGCCATGAAGGGTTTTGGCTCCGTGGTCACCGGCACCTCGATCAGCGGCCGCATCCATGTTGGTGATGAGGTGGAAATATTTCCTGGCCGTCAGCTTGGCAAGGTTCGTGGTATTCAAAGCCATGGCCAAAGCGTTGACATGGTTGAGGCCGGCAAAAGAACGGCTATTAATGTCCAGGGGGTTGATAAGGAGCAGATTGGCCGTGGCAACATGCTGATTACTCCCGGTTGCCTGGAGCCGACCTACATGCTTGATGTTCGTTTCCTCTATCTCTCCTCCTGTGAAAAACCACTGAAAAATAGAACCCGGGTTCGCGTCCATCTCGGTTCGGCGGAAATTATGGGCCGGGTGGTCCTCCTTGAAGATGAGGTGCTGCCAGGCGGGGCCGAGGCCAATGTCCAGATCCTCCTTGAGGAGCCGGTGGGTGTCTGGCCCGGTGATCATTTTGTTGTCCGCAGCTACTCGCCGGTGGCCACCATCGGCGGTGGAGTCATTTACTCCGTGTCGCCCCGGAAGCGCCGGCGCTTTAAGCCGGAAAATGCCGAGGTCTTCAAGGTCTATGCCCAGGCTGACCAGGAAGAGCTTTTTCTCCTCCATCTGCGGGAAAGCGGTTATAAGGGCCTGACCATGGAGGAGCTTGCCGTCAAAACAGGCATCTTTGGCAACCGCCTCCAGAAGCTGGTTAAAGGCCCCATTTCAGCCAGCAGGATCATGGTTGTCGATTCAGACCGCAAGCTCATGGTGAGCCGCGAACGTTTTGATGCCCTTGCTGCCGCCATCACCGATGCCCTGGGGCATTATCATCTGCAAAACCCTTTGAAAACAGGGATTGCCAAGGAGGAGCTGCGCTCAAAACTTATTGGCGGTCAGGAGAATAAGATCTTTCAGGCGGTTCTCGGTAATCTCCTCAAAAAAGGGGTGGTTGTTGCTGAGGATTCTTTGGTGCGCATGGCTGACCATAAGGTTGTCTTGCAGGCCGATGAACAAGAGGTGCAGGCAGAGATACTGGCCCTGTACGAAAAGGCTGGTCTGGCTACCCCAACCTACAAGGAAGTCTTGGCCCGCTTTGCAGATCTCTCGCCTGATTTTGTCAAAGAGATGCTGCTGGTTTTGATCAAGGATGGCAAACTGGTAAAGATCAATGAAGATCTCTATTTTTATAAGGACCATCTCGATAAGCTTCAGGGGGACCTCACCGCCTTTATTAAGGCCGAGGGCGACATTGACGCCCCCCGTTTTAAGGGCCTCACCGGCCTGACCCGTAAGTTTTCCATTCCCTTGCTCGAATATTTCGATAAGGAGAAGGTTACCCTGCGGGTGGGCGATACCCGTATTTTACGCGAGCAAAGATAGCGGCATCATGATGGAGACAAGGTAATCGGTAAGATCAGTGGCAATACAACAGGGCTGAAAACCGCTCAGTTAAGGCGTCTAGAGCGTCTCGCCAAGAGGCGGGTGCCGCCGGCCCTGGTGGTCAGTCCGGAGATGGCCAGGGAGATGGCTGATATCTCCGCGGAGCTCAACCGCCAGCTCGGAGTTCTCATTACCCGAAGTGGCGAGGTGGAGAGCGTTATCCTTGGTGACCATCGCCAGATTGTTATCCCTGTTCTCAGTCATCTGCGTTCTGCCGGTGGTCGTTTAAAAGGGCTGCGATGCGTCCATACCCATCTTGCCGGGGAAGAGATCAGCCAGGATGATCTGATGGATCTTCTCTTCCTGCGTCTCGATCTCATGGCTGTCGTTATGGTCCGCCAGGGCCTGCCTGACAAGGTTCACAGCGTTCATCTTGTGCCCAATCCCGGCCAGGGTGAAGATTGGCATTTTCTACCACCGGTGGCCCCCAGTGCCCAGGCGGGAGATGTCAGGGAGCTGATTACCTCTCTTGAGCAGGAATTCTCCCGCTTTAAGCCCATTAAGGACGTTGACAAGGGCCTTGACCGGGCCATCCTGGTGAGCGTGACCACCAGCAGCAAGGCCAAGGCCCAAGAGTCCATGGATGAGCTTTGTGAGCTGGTGCGCTCTGCCGATGTCCGGGTGGAAAAGACGGTTATCCAGAGGCGCCACAAGATTAATCCCAAGCTCATTTTGGGTAAGGGCAAGCTCAGTGAGATCATGCTCCTTGCTCTCCGTCATA
>JBFFIS010000319.1:0-3260 GCA_041556375.1 Desulfurivibrionaceae bacterium
ATTCCGGCGGTCATGCTGCTGCTGGTAAGCGTTCCGAGCCGGATCGTCATACCCCACGCGTAGCCTGTCAGTCCTGTCATATCCCGGCCTTTGCCAAGGGTGGTGCCACTGAGATGTGGCGTGACTGGACCAATCCCCATTGGAACCAGGCCCTGTGTGGTGGCCAGGGTGCCTGGGCCGGTGAGGAGCATAAGGTCGCCAATGTTGCACCCGACCATGTCTTCTTTGACGGCACCAGTAATATTTATGCCCTTGGCGAGACTCTGAGCTGGATTGACCCGATCAGCGGTTATGACAGCGTGGCTGATGCCAACGGTGACATCAATGATGCCCTTGGGGTCAGCAAAATGGTGCCCATTAAGCGTCATCAGTCCAATATGGCGGTGATGAGTGACGGCGCCGATGCCGGTAAGGTCATTCCTTTTGATGTGGTCTGGCAGTTTAAGACCGGTCTCTCTGACGAGGCTGCTGAAAGGGGTAAGGCCTATGCTGGTTTCACCGGCAACCATGAGTGGAAGTGGCTGGAAGCGGAAATGGCCATTAACCATGGGGTGAGCCCGGCTGCAGATGTGGCTGCCTGTAGCAGCTGTCATCATGCCAGCAGAGACTTCCTCGTTGAAACTGAGAGCAAACTCGATAAGCTTGGTTATGCCCTCAAAGATGCCGACAAGAACGGTGTTGTTGATGCGGCTGACAAGGCTATGATCTGTAGCCAGTGTCATGCCGAGAAGAGCCTCAAGCGTGACTGGGAGCAAATGCATGCCCACACCCAGAAGGGTTCCGGCATCGGCTGTACCTTCTGTCATGACATTGAGCGTCCCGAGAGGGGCCTCAGCGAACCTTGTAACCCTGATGGCACCGAGAACACCGCTGCCATCAACGAGTTTGTCGATACCAACTACTATGACCACTGCACGCCATAGTACGTAACGTTCCATAACTCTACGTTGTTCTCGTTAAAAAAGGCTGCCCCGCAAGGGGTGGCCTTTTTTTTGTGGCCCCGGCAAAAAGTCTCCACGGAGTTGAAGGCCTGTGTTGCCGGGATGTCCGGCTATTTTATCTCGATGAAAAGCTCAAAATCGTGGACCTTCACGATCCCTAGAAAATTGGGCATATAACCAATTCGCATGTGGTTATATGCCCAATGTCTGTATCTCCGCCTTGGTGGCACGCACGAGTGGCGCGGTTTTTTTTATAGTCAACCTCCATGTTTTGTATGGAAAAAATCAAGATGGCTGAGCGCCTTACCGGTGTGGCATTGCCCTTGCTGTTGTTTGACGAATGCAGAAAACACAGCCTACAACTCGGTGAAATTGTTGTTCAAACTTTTTATCTCCAAAGCAGCTTTGTCATTCATATATCTTTATCAACGCAACACTGGATCTGGGAGGAGGACGAAGAATTCAGGACGCAATCGGCCTAAGTACCAAACAAAAAGAAATGAATTGAGGAGAAGAAAATGAAAAAAAGAGGAATTTTGCTATGCGCTCTTGTGATGACCTTGGGTCTCAGTGCCCAGGATGTCTTCGCCGGTAAGCCTGTAGATAACGATGGTGATGGTTATACATCTAATAAGGACTGCAACGATAACGATGTCTCTGTCTGGGAGCTTAACTCCTGTGGTGAATGTTCCGAGGAGCCTGTTGATGGATGTGGTGGCACGCCACCGCCAACTGGCAGCCATGACACTATCACCGGTACCTTTAATACGCCGGCGGAAGTCACGGCCAAATGTCTTGAGTGTCATGCTGCCGAAGGTTTTGCCGCTGTCAACTCGTTACACGGTATGAAGCCCACTGCCGCCCCCAATGTCTTGAACATGACGCGCGACAGCCAGAAGTTAAGCGAGATTAACACCTTCTGCAGCTATCCCAATCCAGGCATGGCAGGGGCCGCCTGTCTGGGCTGCCATCCAACCCTGGGTAAGTTCGAGAATCTGACTGCCGCTGATATCGATTGTCTGCGTTGTCATAATGACGCCTACAAGCGTGTCTTTCCCAGTGATCCAGATCCAGCTAATAATTGGAATGTCGTCGACTGGGAGGGTACCGCCAAGACCTATATTCCGGCTGACAAGGATGCCAACGGCGATTTCTATGTCGCCTTTAATTGGGGCGCCATGCCCGGCCTTACCGCCCTTGATCTGATCAAAGGCGTCCATCTGCCAACCACCGACACCTGTCTGAGCTGTCATGCCAAGGCTGGCGGCGGTGACTGGACCAAGCGTGGTGACATCGGCCTGTCCACGGCTGATCCAACAAGCACCGAAGATGTCCATCTGGCCTCTGTGGCCAATGGCGGTGCCGGCCTGAGCTGCTCCAGCTGTCATACCCCATCAAGCCACGCCATTCCTGGTCGCGGTATTGATCTGCGTCCCACTGAGGGCGGTTCAGTGAAGGCCTGTATTGACTGTCATGCCGGGATGGATTCCGGTGGTCATGCTGCTGCTGGTAAGCGTTCCGAGCCGGATCGTCATACCCCACGCGTAGCCTGTCAGTCCTGTCATATCCCGGCCTTTGCCAAGGGCGGTGCCACTGAGATGTGGCGTGACTGGACCAACCCCCATTGGAACCAGGCCCTGTGTAATGGTCAGGGTGCCTGGGCCGGCGAGGAGCATAAGGTGGCCAATGTCGCGCCCGACCATGTCTTCTTTGACGGCACCAGTAATATTTATGCCCTTGATGAGATCTTAAATAGAATTGACCCCATCAGCGGTTATGACACTGTGGCAGATGCCAACGGCAGCGTTAATGATGCCCTCGGAGTCAGCAAAATGGTACCCATCAAGCGCCATCAGTCCAATATGGCGGTGATGAGTGATGGCGCCGATGCCGGTAAGGTCATTCCTTTTGATGTGGTCTGGCAGTTTATGACTGGTCTCTCAGATGAGGCTGCTGAAAGGGGTAAGGCCTATGCTGGTTTCACCGGCAATCATGAGTGGAAATGGCTGGAGGCGGAAATGGCCATTAACCATGGCGTAAGCCCGGCCGCTGATGTGGCTGCCTGTACCAGCTGTCATCACGCCCGCGGCGACTTCCTTGTTGAAACAGAGACTAAGCTCGATAAGCTTGGTTATGCCCTTAAAGATGCCGACAACAACGGTGTCGTTGATGCGGCCGACAAGGCCATTATCTGTAGCCAGTGCCATGGTGAGAAGAGTCTCAAGCGTGACTGGGAGCAGATGCATGCCCACACCCAGAAGGGTTCCGGCATCGGCTGTACCTTCTGTCATGACATTGAGCGTCCCGAGAGGGGCCTCA
>JBFFIS010000320.1:0-3256 GCA_041556375.1 Desulfurivibrionaceae bacterium
CGACGACAAGGACATGTTTCCAGTGCGCCGGAAAACATGCTCAGCTCATCAAAAATTAATGGTGTCCACCACCTTGGCCATCAACCTTAGGTTTTGGGGCGTATTTGCCGGTGTTGTAAAATTTCTCACCGGCATCGGTCATGGCATGACAATCGGTGCACCCGGTGGGGGCATCGTTTTTCTCATGACAGCCAAGACAGTTTTGGTGATAGGCCGCCTTCAGACTAGGCTTGCTTCTATGGTGCAACAGGGGGGTGTCCCAGGTCTTTCGCATATTCTCGGCAGCAAAGACATCCTTGACATGACACGATTTACAACTTGGATCAGCAGCTTCCGGGCTGGTTGCGTGACAGGTGGCGCAGAGCGGCTCAGCAGCAGGAGTTCCTGCAGTGTGATGATGACACTCGGTGCAATTTTCTCCAGTTGCCTCGATATGCATATCATGATCGAAACTCACACCCTCATACAGGTTCTTCATGCTGTCGAGCTCATAGACCTCTGCACTGGCAGGACCTGGCAGTGACCAGGGGCTGACCATCGCCGCCATGAGGGCGAGTCCAAGCAGCTTCCTCTTTTTATTACCCATTGTTACTCTCCTTTGTTGGTTTAACTTACGAAGCGTAAAAGCATTTCATCCTATCGAGGCTGACCCTTCCCGATGCCACATAGAAAAATGTGGCTTGCGGCAGTCAACACCGACATCGAAAATCATTTTTTTAACTTTGTGCTTTCCACCTTCCCCTGAGAACGCTTCACAACACTCTACCGAGGGACACACATCGCAAAGACAGATAACAGGCCTTAATCACTCATAAACCCCTGAGCATATAGCCATTGCCAACAAACTGAGTGCACATTCAGTGCCATGTATCGCCAATATACCCAGAATGGCCTTTGGCCTTTTTTACTGCTAGTGACCGGCAACCAGACCAGCAGCCTGTCAGCCTGTAAGCGGACGAGAAAAACTTCATTTTTTTCTTTAATGCCAAAAGAGGCCAACAAACCTGTGGCGAAAAAGTGTTGCAGAAAGTGTTGCATGCCACAGATGTGTTGCTACAGATGTGTGGCATGCAACAGGGGGCAAAAATGAGGAAAAAAGGGGGATTTCAGGAGGGCTGCACAGAAAAAAGCATTTTGTCTGGCGCTAACCAGGCAAAATGCTTTTGAATTACAAGAACAAACAATGACTCAACATCGCCAGGAGACCAGAGGAAAGGTTGAGGAGAAAGGTGTAGCATACGGCTTGAGGCTGTGCTTCTTCAGGGGCTGGCTTTCATGATCTCACCTACCTCATCACCGTTCATTGTTTCCTTCTCCAACAGGTGCTGCGACAGGTTGTGGAGGAAATCATCCTTGCCCTGAATGATGATCATGGTCTCCTGCAGACAATCCTCAATGATCTTATTAATTTCGCTATCAATGAGCTGGCCGGTGGCCTCACTATAGGCCAACCGGGGTTGACTACCGCCCAGGAAGCCTTGATCACTGGCCACATAGGCCCGTGGCCCCAAGACAGGGCTCATCCCCCATTCGCAGACCATTCGGGTGGCGATGTCGGTGGCAACCTGCAAGTCGTTGCTGGCACCGGTTGTAAAACGGTTGAAAACGATCTCCTCAGCGGTACGTCCACCAAGAAGAATCTTAATCCGGTCCATCAGATACTCACGGCTATAGGAGTGGCGATCATCCAGGGGTACCTGCTGGGTGACCCCCATGGCCCGGCCCCGGGGGATGATGGTAATCTTATGGACCGGATCTGCCTCAGGCAACATCATGGCAACGATGGCATGGCCGGCCTCGTGGTAGGCGGTGACCTTCTTCTCCTCGTCACGGATGACCATGCCCTTGCGCTCCGCCCCCATGAGGATCTTGTCCTTGGCCTCTTCGATATCGACAAGGTCTACCTGGTCCTTACCTTTCCTGGCGGCCATAAGGGCGGCCTCATTCATCAGATTGGCCAGTTCGGCACCGGTAAAGCCGGGTGTGGTCTTCGCAACCATATCCATGGTGACATCAGTACCCATCTTTATATTGCGGCCGTGGACGGCGAGAATCATGGCCCTGCCCTTGACATCCGGGGGCAAGATGGTCACCTGGCGATCAAAACGACCTGGGCGCAGCAAAGCCGGATCAAGGACATCTGGCCGGTTGGTGGCAGCGACAATGATGACCGTTTCATCACTCTGGAAACCGTCCATCTCAACGAGTAGAGCGTTCAGGGTCTGCTCGCGCTCATCGCCGCCGCCCTGGCTCATACCACTGCCGCCCCGGGAACGACCGACGGCATCAATCTCATCGATAAAGATGATGCAGGGGCTATTCTTCTTGGCCTCATCAAAGAGAGTACGAACCCGTGAGGCACCTACACCAACGTACATCTCGACGAAGTCAGAGCCACTCAAAGAGTAGAAAGGCACCCCGGCCTCACCGGCAATGGCCTTAGCCAACAGGGTCTTGCCAGTACCAGGCGGCCCCTGCAAAAGCACCCCTTTGGGAATCCTGCCGCCGAGACGGGTAAATCTGCCAGAGTCGCGAAGGAAGTCGACGGTTTCCATCAGCTCCTCTTTGGCCTCGTCAATCCCGGCAACGTCAGCAAAGGTCACCTTGCCGGCTATATCCTGGGGCACCAGGGAATCTTTGCCCTTCATGCCAGGCTCCTGACTACGGCTCTTGCGCGACCAGTACATCCAGGCACCAATGACAATAAGCAGAGGCAGAGTCGACTCAAAAAAACCAAAAGACTTGGGCTCGGGACGGGCTTTAATGGTGATGTTTCTCTCTTCAAGCCTGGGCAGCAACACCTTGATATCAGGGGCAAAAGTTTGAAAGTTTTGGCCATACTTGTCGGTGGCGTTGACCGTTGCGCCGATGATCTCCACGGCCTTGATCTCACCAGTGCGCAACTGGGCAAGAAAGGTCGTATAATCGACAGGCGGCAACCTCTTCTCCATGCTCCAGGAGCTATATAAACCGAGCCCCAGCAGCAAAATTCCCAAAATGATGACACCGTTGCGAATGGGATACTTCATCCTGACACCCCTAGCCTTTTAGTTTCAACTACCTGATATTACATCTCATTCACAACTGACGGCTCTTCTAAGTATCAAGCAATCGCCTTAACCTACAGTTACCTCAGACGATCTCTTCAGCATTGATATCGTAGAGTTTCAGCTTGCGATACAAGGTGGAGCGATCAATGCCAAGAAGGCGGGCGGCCTGGGCCTTATTGCCAAATGTCCGCTTCAGGGTATTGGCA
>JBFFIS010000321.1:0-3247 GCA_041556375.1 Desulfurivibrionaceae bacterium
ACAGGCCGGATCTGCTGGTGGCCGGCCCGGCCTTTAATGCCGGGCGCTACGGCCTGGCCTGCGGTCTGGTCTGCCGGGTGGTGCAGGAGCGCTTTGCCGTGCCCTGTCTTGCTGCCATGTATCCGGATAATCCCGGCTTTGGCCAGTACCGGCAGGATGTCTATATCGTTAAAAGTGGCGACACTGTCATGGCCATGGAGGCGGCAATCAAGGCCATGGTGGCCCTGGGCTGCAAGCTGGCAGAGGGCAAGGAGGTCTGGCCGGAAGAGGACGACTATATGGTCCAGGGCCGGCGCCGCAATGTCTTTGCCGACCACAACGGCGCCCAGCGCGCTGTGGAGATGCTGCTCGCCAAGATGAGTGGCGAGATCTACAGCACCGAGTATGCCATGCCGGTCTTTGATCGGGTGGCCCCGGCCCCGGCCATTGTTGACATGAGTCAGGCCCGCCTGGCCCTGGTGACCTCAGGGGGCATTGTCCCCAAGGGTAATCCGGACCGCATTGAGGCGGCTAATGCCCAGAGGTTCGGGACCTATGGCCTGCAGGGCCTGAGCACCCTCAGCCCGGCAACCCACCAGACCGCCCATGGCGGCTATGATCCCACCTTTGCCAACGCCGACCCCAACCGGGTTCTGCCCCTGGATGCAGTTTACGCGCTGCTGGAGGAGGGGGCCATCGGTTCGCTCCATGAGCATTATTACGCCACGGTCGGTAATGCCACTGCCGTGGCCAAGGCCAGGAAGTTCGGCCAGGATATTGCCAAGATCTTGGTTGCCGACGGTGTCCAGGCCGTCATCCTCACCTCCACCTGAGGTACCTGCACTCGTTGCGGGGCAACGATGGTCAAGGAGATTGAACGGGCCGGGCTCACTGTGGTCCATTGCTGCTCCATTGTTCCCATCTCGCTCACCGTGGGGGCCAACCGTATTCTGCCCACCATTGCCATTCCCCACCCCTTTGGCGATCCCCATCTGCCGCTTAAGGAGGAGAGGGGCCTGCGCCGTCAGCTCGTCGAAAAGGCCCTGGCTGCTCTGCAGAGCCCGGTAAGCGAGCAGACCGTCTTTGCTGAGTAACTCTTTCTAGTCCTGGCGAATTGCCGCCAAACTCTGGCAGATCTCTTTCTGATGATCGTCCTCCAATTCCAGCTCATGCATGGCCATCTCAGCCTGCCAGACCTCTTGGGGGATCTCCTCCTTGAGCTCAAAGATGTGATAGCAGGACAGGCCCAAGGCTACCCCGGCTAAGGGGCCGGCATAGCTCGGGTCGCCATCGCGAAAGGTCTGGGCCATCATTTGGAGATTCTTGACCTGGTTCAAGCCGAGGACCACGATCAGTTCTTTGTTGCCATACTGGTCGGCCAGGCCTTTAACTAATTCTTGCTCCGTCATACCTACGGCGCCGGCCGCAGTTCAGACGAAGCAGGCGGTGGACTCGGCCACCACCTCGGCACCGGCAGCCTGCAGGCAGTTGGCCACGGTCTGTCCGGGGATATCGTCTCGTTCGCCAAAGACAATGGCTTTTTTTCCTTTGAGCATTGTTGACCTCATCACTAAATTTTTGAATGTTGGGCTTAGCTGGCTCTTCGGCCGGGATTGGCCTCCACGATAAAAGACACCCCGTCCATGAGGTTGGTGCAGCGGTTTAAAAAAATGCTGGCTCGGGCCAGAAACATCACCCGTGTCATCTCCTTGGCCTTGATGGCCTCCAGGGCATGGCCGAGATAGGGGACGGCCGAGGGAATGTGGCCCTGGGTAGGGGCAAAACCAACGATGCCCATCTGGGCAATCCACTCGTGCATATCCTCTTTTTTCAACTCCCCTGCCATCACCGCCATGGCGGCGATCTTGCGATAGTTTTTCAGGGCGACATCGCCGGAGCCGGCAAACTCCATGATCTCCGGGTTCTGCAACTCCGGGGCAAAGCGATCAATATCGCTGAATGTGAGACCCAGGGCCCTGAGAGGGGCGAGCAGATAGTTGCGAAATACCTCCTCGTCAGAGGTTCCGGTCCCCACCGGTACCTTGCCGATGGCGCCGGGGCCAAGGCGGATGATGGGATGCTCTCCGTCATTACTTGTCACTAAGAAGGCCATGGCCGCCAGGCAATCGTCAAGGATGGGCATGCCGTGGTCGACAAAGGCCTGGAACTTCATGCCCAGCTTGGCCAGCGAGCCGCCGCCCACCACCACAACTTTTTTGTGGATATCGCTCTGCACCAGGGAGGCGGCCGTGACCAGGGCCGAGGCCGGCGCGGCACAGAAGTTTTTGATGTCCAGGCCCGAGGCCTGGCTGCAGCCGCACATTTCGGCAATGGCCTTGGCCATGCCGCCGCCCCCTCGTTGGTAGCGGTCGCCGCAGGCCTCCTCACCGCAGCTGATGACAAAATCGACATCAGCTGTGGCCAATCCTTCCCGGGCCAGGAGACTGCTTAAGGCCAGGGCGCCGGAGGCCTTGGTGCAGAGGTTCTCAAGGAGGTGGTGAGGGGCTAGGTTGTCGTCATCCCGGCCTTCGGCCCGTTCATCACCATGAAAGGTGGCGATGAGCCTGTCGCCGTCAAAGAGGGGCAGATTGGCTCGACCTTCGTTTGGGGTCCCAGGGAGTTGACTGTCATGATTGCTGTTTTCTGGTGGTTCCGGGAAGAGGGGGTGGGGCGGCAAGTGCTGCTCTTGGCCAGGCTGCAGGGCAAAGAGAGGCGGATTGAGAATGTCGGCCCGGCGCAGCAGGCCATAGAAGGTGGCCTGGTCAATAATCTCACCGAACCTGCCCTGTTTCAATTCCTCGGTGCGGGATGGTGTGCCTTTCGTGGTAAACCACGGCCGTGAGATCTGGGCCAGGTCATCGGGGCTGATATTGCCGATAAAGGCCTGGTTGGCAGGGTAGCAGACTGCCTGGATATAGCTGCGGCTGGCGGCCTTGATCGTGGCGTCTAGCTTATGATTACCGGCAATTTCCCGGCGTGGCTTGGAGCCATAGCGAATGAGCTCTGGAACATGGGCCAGGCAGTAGGAGGTATTTTTGATCACCGGTTCGTTGCTCAAGGTGGCTCACCCTCGTGGTTGACGGATAGAAAAGCAAATGTCTTATTCTTTCAGGATAGCAGAGGCAACTAACATTATTAGGAATTTATTTTGGATGGCTGGACAAATTGTAAGCCGTAATAAGGATCAAACTTCCTGGGCTTTCAGGTAATCTCCATGACATGCTCGGCAATATTATTGGCATGGTCGCTGATGCGCTCCAAGTCTTGG
>JBFFIS010000322.1:0-3245 GCA_041556375.1 Desulfurivibrionaceae bacterium
GACAAACAACAGCATGCCCCACAAGATCATCACCTTCGCCTCTCTGCAGGCAGGCACAGAGATTGTCGCCAATATAACAACACGGACCAGATTTATCGGCATGCAGATGACCATTGGCCAAGAAGTAGTGCTGGAAAATTCTGCCGGCACCACGTATCTTTGCCCTGTTGATAAGTGCTTAACCCTGCCGGAATCCCACCCCAATATAGAGATGAACCTGAAGCCATGCCGCCTGAAAAACTTTCACTGATAGCTATCCTGTTCGGCCTCTTGGCCAGCACTGCAATTCCCGCCGTTGGAGATCCAGGCCCAGAGGTCCAGATCTTGGCAGGAGTGGAAGTATCAAAGGATGCCTATTATGCATACCTCGGCAGGGTGGCCCCCCTGCCAGGCAGTCGGCTTGGCAATGGCCTTGTCTATCGCCTCTGGACCGACTGGACCACCTATACCTACGAAAAAGACAATGTCAGTTACGATGCCCGCGTGCCTGGCGCGGAAATAGCCCTGGGCTACCAGAAAGCCCGCCAGGATTATTGGTGGGCGGTTTATGGCGGCCCGACCTACCATCACACCCATCTTTCTCCCTCGGATGCCGAAAGCAATGCCCAGGGGGGCAAACTGCGGGCAAAAATGCACATTGAGGGCGAACAGACCATCAAGTACCACTGGAAACTAGCCGGCATTGCCAGCTATATCCTTGACCAAGAAGCCTACTGGGCCAGGATTCGATGCGCCCGCGTCCTGACTTCAGGAAAACGACTCGGACTAGAGGCCATCACCCTGGGAGACCCTGACTACCAGGGCTACCAGATTGGCGCCTTTATAAGCGGCCTAAAATTCCACAACGACATCAATACCGGTTTCAAGATTGGCGGGAGAAAAATCGAAGGTCTCAGCCTTGACCCCTACCTGGGGATCGAACTCGAGTACCGATTCTAATTCTTTTTGCAGGCAAAAATGCTCATGGCATTTTGCTAAATTCCTGGATGGCCGGCCCGGGGCTTCTCCTTTCCCAGGATGATTTCGAAGCAACTCTGGCTCTCAGGCAATGAACCAGCACAGCTATCGGCAATGAGGCTAAACGGTACCCCTTGGGGTAAGTGGTCTGACCCAGATTTCCACGAGAAACTAGTTTTCGCAATCCCTTAAGGCAGGCGCTCGCCAATGTCCCTCCTATTGAGCTACATACTTGGCCAGCATCTGCATGGCCTGGGGGGCATCCCAGCGGACGCCGCCGATGAATTTTCCCCGAAGCACCCCTTGCTTGTCGACAATATAGGTTTCCGGCACACCGGTCAGCCCATAGGCTGTAGCTATCTTGTTTTGTGGATCAACAAGAACGGGGAAGGTGGCGCCGATCCTGGCGAGAAAGGCATCGGCCAGGGAAGGCTGGTCGTTGCTTAGAATTGTCAGCATGACAAATTGGTTGCTTGGCATGAAGTTGTTCACCTTCTGCATCGACGGCATCTCTTCCACACAGGGTGGGCACCAGGTGGCCCAGAAATTAACAAACACGACCTTCCCCTTGAGCTCGGAAAGCGTCCAGGCCTTTCCCTTGGTGTCCAGCAGGGTAAAATCAGGCGCCGGCTGACCGACCACCGCTTTTTGCGGAGGTGGGCCACAAGCGGTAACAAAAAAAAGAAAACAGCAGGCAGTGATTGTAAGCAAAGATGTTTTCATCATTAACGATCTCCAGATCAGGCGCACCTTGGCACCGGTTGGTTATGGACACAGCATCATGAAGACACATAACCGGCGCCTTCATGATGCCTTAAAAGATGTTGATCATTCCGGGTAGGTGATCTTGATCTCCTGTTCGATCAGCTGCTGCAGCTGTCTATAGCCGAAGGTTGTCAGCGGCTTGCCATTGACAAAAAATCCCGGGGTCTTGGTAACATTGAGCCTTTTAGCATCGGCAAGATCCTGCTCGATAATACGGGTGATAGCTGGGTCTTGCATGTCCTTTCTGATTTTATCCAGATCAAGGCCGGCCCTTTCAAGAAACCGCCAAATCAGCTCAGGACGGGGATTGTGATGACTGGCCCAGTAGGGCTGAGATTGAAACATAACCTCCAGCGTTTCCCAATACCTCCCCTGTTTTTTTGCCGCCTCAAGGATTCGGACAAAATAATCAGCACCCTGATGAAAAGGCGCGTACCTGAGAACCAGCTTGATCTTGCCGGGGTTGGCAGCCATCAGCTTTTTGACAAAGGGAGAAAAGGCCGAGCAGGTTTCACAGGCCGGATCCATGAATTCGACAAGGTAAACCTTGGCCGTATCACTGCCGAGCATTGGCGAGTGGGGCCTGATAAAAAGCTCAGCCTCATCCTGGGCCAGAAAGCCAAGCTTCTCACTCTGTTGCTGTTTATACCAAACACTCGCCACAACAAACAAAAGGATCAGCACAGCGGCGGAAATCAGCAAAATAATAGGTTTTTTCATCGGGACAACCTCCACTTGAGGATAGAGAGCAAAATAACAATCGAAGTAAACGACAACAAGGAGAGCAGGGGAATAGACAGAAAGCCAAAGAGCTCAATATAATTTTCCGTACACGACACACCCTGAGCACAGGGCTGGATACTCTCTGGAATAATTCCGGCATAGAGCAGGTTGTGATAGAGGGCAACAAGCCATCCTGCCACGGTGAGCGGCAAGCCGTACCTGACCACGCCTATGTCGTGATAGAGCAGCCCGGTGGCAAAAACAAAAACAAGGGGGAACAGAAAAATCCTCTGATACCAGCAGAGAACGCAGGGCGCAAACTGCATGGTATGGCTGAAAAAGATGCTTCCCATGGTTGAGATGGCGGCAATCAGCCAGCACAGAAACAGAACATTCCAGCCTGCACTGGTGAGGGTGGATGAACGACTCATAATAACTTTTCTCCGGGGGAGTTTTCAAATCCGTGCCGTTCTGAGCTCAAAAAAATCGAGCCGAGGTGAAACGACGCGGCTAGTGCGCACGAGCCCCAACCAGCACAACTGCTGGCGGAACCAGGGCGGGAAAGAGCCAGGAACACTCAGCTCCGTTCGGGAGGGTAGTCGATGGTCTGGGAAAAGTCGGAGAGGACAGAAGGCTGGACGGGAAAAATAGAGACGCCAAAGGACGGAGGGCGATTAAAAACCAGGGCAGTATGGCGCAGTTCAATGTGCAGGCAAAAAAGACAGGAGCACCCGGTAGACGTCTCGCAAGACTGGGAAGGCTCGTCATGGGTGTCGGCAGGATAACAGCAAGAGTCGACC
>JBFFIS010000323.1:0-3241 GCA_041556375.1 Desulfurivibrionaceae bacterium
CGAATGGGATCGGGGTTAACGCATGAATTCTAAGTCATAATCCCCGGCTGCTGAAATAATTAATTCCGGGGACAGACCACGTTTAAACACCTGGATAGATCAGCTTGGTCCAGCGCCCCAGGTGGGTTCAAGGTCGTCCAGTGCTTTGGCCGCGGCGGCTTCCTGATCCGTATTTCCTGCCTATGACCTTTTGCCGACAGCGTCGTGTCGGGAGCCACCTCCTTGCAGTAGAAGGGGCAAGTCGTTGCTTACTCCAACCTTGCTTGTCTTTGCGGCTCTTGCCATGAAATGACGAGAGTGAACGAACACGGGAATGACAAGCTTTTTTCATTCTCCACAATGTCGACTTCACCAGGGTGAGAGATCCGTTCATTGGCCTTAATAAATGGAGGCGGACAGGCTTTTTTCTGTTTTTGGGTAACGAAATTCAGTAGGCTTACAGTTATGAAAAAAACTAAAAATACAACAACCGGATT
This sequence comes from Desulfurivibrionaceae bacterium, assembly GCA_041556375.1. GTDB lineage: Bacteria > Desulfobacterota > Desulfobulbia > Desulfobulbales > SURF-16 > BM506. Next base: position 477 of record JBFFIS010000323.1, read on the forward strand.
TGGCCAGTACCTGGTGGAAAAAGGGTTAATAAGTGATGAGCAGCGCCTGCGTGCGCTTGAGCTGCAGAGCAAAGACCGTCTGATGGAGGAACTGGCTCTGGAGTTCAAGATGCTCAGCCCTGATGATCTTCCCGCCGTCCATGAGTATATGGCAGAGCACCCCGCACTTCTTTTTGGCGAGGCCGCCATCTCCCAGGGGTTGATCACCTTTAATCAGCTCCGCTACCTTCTCGATGTACGCACAAAACGCAAGGTTCGCATCGGCGATATCCTGCTTCAGGAAGGCTTCATCAGTGAGGAGGCGCTGCGCGATATCCTGATGACTTATCACGGTGAGCAGAAAAAGTTTAAGAAGATCCTCATCGTTGATCTTTCCACCACCGTCATCGGCATTCTGCAAAGAATGCTGGAGAAGTATGACTATCAAGTCAAGAGCTGCCGGAGCGGGGCAGAGGGTGCCAACCTCGTGAAAACATTTCGACCTGAAATCGTCATCGTCAGCGGCGAACTTGCCGACATGGAGGGGTACACATTCTGTCAACAGATGTTATCGGAGCCGGTGGTGGTAACCCGCAACTACGTATTAATCTCCTCCAGCCTGCACCAGGAAAATGTTGATCGCGCCTTTAATGCCGGCGTCAGCCATTTTCTCTCAAAACCGGTTAATGAAAAAGAGCTTCTTAACCTGGTTTTTCAGATTGAAAAGGACTCTTTGAAGAAACGACCGGAAAAGGTGTTGGTGGTTGACGACAGCGTTGGGCCGCGGATGGTGATCAGCAAGGAACTGGCCGGCGCCGGGTTTGAGGTGTTTCAGGCCGTCAACGGGGCAGAAGCGGTGCGGTTGGCCCGCGAAATCAAACCGGACCTGATTACCATGGATGTGGAGATGCCGGTGATGGGCGGTTTTGAGGCCTGCGGCCAACTCTGCAATCATGTGGAGACCTCGGATGTGCCGGTGATCATGATTTCGTCACTGACCACGCCCGAGGTGGTGGCACGAGGCTTCGAGGTCGGAGCCGTAGAGTTTTTCGGCAAACCCTTCAAGGCCGGGGAGTTGGCTAACTATGTCAACGCCCTCCTTGAAACCCGGAAAATCAGCAAGCAGGAACGTGTACTGGTGGTGGAAGATAGTCCTGTGGTGCTGCATATCCTTAAATATCTCTTCCGGAAAAACGGCTATGAACTGTTCACAGCCATTGATGGACTCGAGGGCTTACAGCTGGCTGAGAGCGTTAAGCCGGATATCATCATCACCGATTGCTATATGCCAGCGATGAACGGCTGGCAACTGGTGACGGCCCTCAAAGAAAACAGCGAATTATCTCATATACCGGTGGTTATGCTCACCGGCAGCACGGAAAAGGACGATGTTCTGCGCGGTCTGGCTCTGGGGGCGGCCGACTATATCACCAAACCCTTTGACGAGACGGAGCTGTTGGCCAGGGTGGTGGTTCATCTTGACAAAAAGCGTCTCTTTGACCAGATGCGGCACGAGCGGAGCAAGCTGGCGGCGATCAACCGTCGCCAGGGAAGGCTTCTCAACGAGATCACTATTCTCAATCGAATGGGGGAGGCCTTTCAGCGCTGTCGGAGCGAGGTCGAGGTTTATGCCCAGGTTGCCATCTTTTTTGAAGAGTTTTATCCGACTGAGGGCGGCATCTTGAAGATCAAAGGGGAAAATGCTGACTCCTTTACCGAGGTCATCAGCTGGGGAGGGATTCCCTCCCCGGCCTCACCCAATGCCAAGGCCTGTCCGGCCCTCAAAGGGGAGCCCCCTGTCTATCTGGCAAAAGGCACGGTCAACGGGCCCTGTAGCCATTGTCAGGAACAAGGTTGTCTGGTCTGCGCCCCCCTGGTTTCACAGGGAAATCTGGTGGGGATGATTCAACGCTTTGCCGTTGGTGGCAAGGCAAGCACTGAGGCGGCTGAAGGGGGCGATTACGGCGGCAAGTGGCATCTCGAAAACACCATCTTTGAGCATGTAGGCCTGGCCATCAGCAACACCCGCTTAAGGGAGTCCCTTGTCCAGCAATCCATCCGCGATCCCCTCACCCGCCTGTTTAACCGGCGCTATATGGAGGAATCCTTTATCCGAGAGTTGGCCAGGGTGGAGCGCAATAAAACGCCCCTGGGTGTGATTATGTTCGATGTGGATCATTTCAAGAAATTCAACGATAACTATGGGCACATGGCCGGAGATGTCGTGCTCAAGAGGATCGCGGAAATCGCTGTCAATAATATGCGCAAGGCGGATATTGTCTGTCGCTACGGTGGCGAAGAGTTCATTATCATCATGCCGGAAGCATCCTTGCTTCACGTCGTGGAAAAGGCTGAGAAACTGCGGGAAGCCCTGGCCCATGCCGACAACTTGGTGGTGGAGGGGCAGGAGTTGCCCACGTCGACCATTTCCCTGGGGGTTGCGCTCTATCCCGATCATGGCCGTGATTCAGCCAAGTTAATTGAGAAGGCGGATGAGGCCCTGTATAAGGCCAAGGCCGGGGGGCGAAATCGGGTGGAGGTGGCCTGATAGTCAAGAAGCAGGCGGTTCTGCTTCTCGACAAGGGCGAATGGGATCGGGGTTAACGCATGAATTCTAAGTCATAATCCCCGGCTGCTGAAATAATCAATTCCGGGGACAGACCAAATTAATTCCGGGGACAGACCACGTTTAAACACCTGGGTAGATCAGCTCGATCCAGCGCTCACCGGTGAAGAGTCCATCGCCCCAGGTTGGTTCAAGGTCGTCCAGTGGTTTGGCAGCGGCG
>JBFFIS010000324.1:0-3238 GCA_041556375.1 Desulfurivibrionaceae bacterium
GCTCTTCCTCGAAGCACAAGTTCAGCGCTTGGCAAACAGGGCGGCATGGCTAAAAAATATTTCCGGGGAGGCTATTTTTTTGAAACCCAAATCGTGCGCGGCAGATACTGTTTTTTTTGAATTCGGAGGCCGTGACATGGAGCTTGGGCTCGGCTAATAAAAGTTTGCCTGATTTTTTGAGGATGGCACGGACCTGCTCGAGAAGGTGAAATTCATCCGGGGTTTCATGGGCCATCCAGAAGATTAAGGCAAAATCTACCTCCTCGTTTATCCCTATGTTTTTTTGATCACAGCAAACGGTGCTGATCCGCTCAAAAACTTCGGCCCTTATTGCTCTTTTTTTTAAGATATCAAGCATTTTTTGCTGAACATCAACGGCAATTATTTTGCCCTGTTCGCCAACAATTTTGGCCATACATATTGAAAAGTAGCCAAGCCCACAGCCGATGTCGATGGCCGTCATTCCTTCACCCAGATAGGGGGTAAATATCTGCTGGGGTTTATGGAAGAAGCGCCGTAGTGGATTGTCAAAAGTATAGGCAAACCACCAGGGACATACGTGTTTGGCCATTGCTGGTTACCCTTTGTTTTTGATGAAAGTCCCTTGCTGGTATTCGGCAAAGGCGGCGTCTAACTCAGCCTGGCTATTCATGACAATGGGGCCCCGCCAGGCAATGGGCTCGGCAATGGGTTTGCCGGCAACCAGCAGAAACCGCACCGGATCGGCACCGGTTAAGACTGTGAGCTCCTCACCATCATCGAAAAGCACCAATGTGCCATTGTCGGCCCCATATTCGGCCGCTATGTCAGCCTGCCCTCCGGTGGAAAAGGGGCTCGTATCCCTGCCAAAGTATCCCTGGCCCTCGATTATATAGACAAATACCGTATGGCCGCTCTTGGTGGGGTGGCGGAATTCGGCATGGGCTGGCACCGTGACGTCGAGATACTGCGGCTCAATGACAATATCCGCCACCGGACCCTTACGACCACCAACCTCACCGGCAATGATCTTGATCGTCGTGCCCGTTACCAGGTGAACTTCCGGTATCTCGGCGCTGGTGACGTCGCGATAACGCGGCGCCATCATCTTGCTTGCCGCCGGCAAGTTGGCCCACAGTTGAAAGCCGTACATCCGGCCGTTGTCATCACCTTGCGGCATCTCCTGATGGACGATGCCGCTGCCCGCCGTCATCCACTGGACATCGCCGGATCCAATAATACCCTTGTTGCCGAGACTGTCGCCGTGCTCGACATCACCGGCTAAAACATAGGTGATGGTCTCGATACCGCGATGGGGATGCCAGGGGAAGCCCTTCAGATAATGGTCCGGAGTATCTGAACGGAAATCATCAAGAAGCAGAAAGGGATCGAAGAGCGGCGCCTCGTTAAAACCAAAGACCCTGTTAAGGTGAACACCGGCCCCTTCCATGGTGGGCTTGCTCTTCATGACCTGTTTTATTTTTCGTATTGCCGTCATTGCCCTGTCCCTTCAGTTGTATGCCACTAAGGCCTGAACTCTTTTGCTTTCTCAGATCCCTGACTGACAAAAAATGTCGATTGTCTTGCCGTCCACCGTTACCAGCGCCGTGTTGTTGACCACCGTCAATGCGTGCCCCGTCTGCCAATGCCGCAGACCGGCGGCAACTATATCGACGACGCGCTGGGGGATGACCGCCGTGTTGAGCTGCAAAGGGATGGGGCTCGGCATCGGCAGGTAGCCATTATTGATGACCACCAGGGCGACATCGTCGGTGGCGATGCGCAGGAAGGCGTAGACCAGATCGTCCGACCACAGGGTGATGGTTGTGCCGTATTTGAGGGCGGCGCTGCCCTTGCGCAAGCGGATAAGGTCGCGGGTCCACTGGTAGACCTGGCTTTCTTTGTGGAACTGCTGCTTTGGCTGGTTATCGTTGTCGATCACCTCCCAGGGGAAATCGCGGCGCAGGTCGCGATCATCGGCCGCCTTCCAGCCCTCAAGGCCGAGCTCAGTGCCGTAGTAGAGCTGCGGTATGCCGCGCATGGTAAAGAGGGCTCCCAAACAGAGTTTGGTCACCCGGATCGCCCAGTCAAGACCGGCGCCGTCACCGGTGTGCTTGGTGCGGGCATGGCTCATGATGCGGCGCTCCAGATCGTGGTTGTCAAGCAGGGTGACGAGCTGGTTGGCGTTGCGGTAGCCGCCCTTGCGCGGGTTGTCATTATCCAGCACTCCAGGCTCCTCATTATCATGGAGACGGGGCCGGGCCAGCCAGGAGCGCATACTGTTGTCATAGATCAGGGTGGAGCGCAGGGCCGTGCACAGGGGGAAATCAAAGATGGAATCAAAGTCATGGTAATTCTGGTAGACCACGAGCTTGCCGATGTCGTCCTTGCCTTCACAGAGCACCTCGCCGATGAGACAGACCCCAGGATAGGCACCGCGGATCTGGGCCTTGAAATAATGCCAAAACTTGGGCTCGACATGCTTGACGGTATCCATGCGGATATTGCTGATCTTCCCAGTGCCTAGCCACTTGGCCATGTTGGTGATGAAGTAGTCGAGAACCTCGGGGTTGTCATGATTGAAGTCAGGCAGGCCGGCCAGCTCCCCCTCGATATCACCGGAGCCGCCGACGTTGAACCAGCTTGGCTCAAATTGGCCCTGGGCCCCGTAGCCGGCATGGTTGACCACCATGTCGAGGACCACCTTGAGGCCCCTGCCGGCACACTGATCGACAAATGCCGCCATGGTGCTCATCTCAGTCGAAGTCGGCAACCGGCTGCCGTCGAGCAGCCGGCTGTCGATACGTTCAAAACTCTGGGGCCAATAGTAGTGGTAGGGTTCCGAACTCCCGTGGCTCAGAATGTTCTCATAGACCGGCGTCACCCAGATCGTCGTCACCCCGAGCTCCAGGAGGTAGTCGAGCTTGTCGACAATGCCGTCGAGGGTGCCGCCGTGGATGCTGGTATCGGCGGGATCGACACTCTGCTTGTTCCTGCCGAAGAAACGGTCCGTTACGACAAAGTAGATGATATCATCCTGGCTAACCTGCGTATCCATATCGTCTCCCGGTAGCTGTGTACTTTTTTAAGAATCAGCCAACGACCAAGCCGGAAATGTCACAGTTAGAAAATGATGTTCCCCTGTGGCCTGGGCAGGAAATTATTACACTGAATTTATCTTGGGAAATCAAGGGTCATGAATCATGATCCGATTTTTTACGGCATTCCAGGGGTATTAATCAGCCTACCCCCAGCCGGA
>JBFFIS010000325.1:0-3227 GCA_041556375.1 Desulfurivibrionaceae bacterium
AGGATATGACCAGGAATTGGCGAGGAGATAAGCCCATCACCAACCGCGACGGCAGGGGCAGCAGCAACCGGTGACCGCACCGGCTGGACTGGGGTAGCAGCCCCCTTTACAGGGGTCGCAGAGCTGGCCTGAGTGGCAACGGGACTAAGGGTCTTGATCTCATTAATGGTGACCGTATGCTCAACACCATTGACCTCGGCGACCACCTCTTCATCGTTAACAGAGAGCACCGTTACGGTGTAAGGTTTGCCGGATATGGAAAGTTTATATTCACGCATAGTTTCAGAGCTGAGGTAAAGGCGAAGTTGGTTGTGTTTTATCGGTTCGGCAGAGAGGTGCGACCGGCATGACTCCGCACAGAGAGGCCATGGACCCGGCCGGAAATCTTCCATGGTGAGTCCAGATCACCATGGCTCTTCCAGGTAATCTTCTCATTCTCTTCGGGAAAATCCTGCTGCAGGTGGAAGGCCACGGCAATAGCAAGCAGGACGTCCTGCTCCACCGAGGCACTCTCTTCTTGACTGACCTGCGCTGACTTTTTCTTCAGCCGTGCCGGCAGGGCCAGGATCTTCGGCAGCAGGGTAATATAGATGCTGATGACAACAAGGCCAGCAAAGACCATGGCCATGCCGAAAATGCTGAAAATCACAGCATTAAACTCCGGGGTAACCAGGTTGTTGAAACTGATATTAGCAAGGGAAAAATTCATACAGATTTTATCCTCTGTGACGAAGAATACAAAATATCAAGCAGTTAGAGAGGAATGTTGCCATGTTTCTTCATGGGATTACTCTCCCGCTTATTCTTCAGCATCTCTAAGGCCTTGATGATCCGGAAACGAGTACGGGCCGGTTCAATGATATCATCAATATAGCCACGCTGAGCGGCAACAAAAGGATTTGCCATGGTGTCACTATACTCCTGCTCCTTGTCGGCAAGAAAGGCAGCAGGATCTTCAGCCCCTTGGGCCTCACGAGAATAGAGGACCTCCACCGCACCTTTACCGCCCATGACGGCAATCTCGGCTGAAGGCCAGGCATAGTTGATATCACCGCGCAAATGCTTGGAACTCATGACGCAGTAGGCACCGCCATAGGCCTTCCGGGTCACCACCGTCACCTTGGGGATGGTGGCCTCGGCATAGGCATAGAGAAGTTTGGCGCCATTACGAATAACGCCGTTATACTCCTGGTTCGTACCCGGCAAGAAACCCGGGACATCAACCAGGGTCACCACCGGAATATTAAAACAGTCACAAAATCGCACAAACCGAGAGGCCTTTACCGCGGAATTGATATCAAGAACCCCTGAGAGATGCATGGGCTGGTTGGCGACAATACCGACACTATGACCGTTATAGCGGCCAAAGCCGGTAATGATATTGGGGGCGAATTTTTCCTTAACCTCAAAGAAATCACCATTATCCACGGTACGGACGATCACTTCCTTCATGTCGTACGCTTCGTTGGGATTGTCTGGAATCAGGATATTGAGAGCCTCATTGCGGCGCTCAGGGCTATCGCCACTGTTCACCAGCGGCGCATTTTCCATATTATTCTGAGGCACAAAGGAGAGCAGCCTTTTGACGTAGTCGATAGCGTCCATACCGCTGTCAGCGGCATAATCGGCAACACCGCTCTGGGAGGCGTGCATGTCGGCACCACCAAGCTCCTCAACGGTAACATCCTCATGGGTCACCGACTTCACCACCTTAGGACCGGTGAGGAACATATAGCTGTTATTTTTGACCATGACGACAAAATCGGTGAGGGCCGGGGAATAGACAGCGCCGCCGGCACATGGTCCGAAAATGGCGGAAATCTGGGGAACGACACCGCTGGCCATGACGTTGCGCAGAAAGATCTCAGAATAGCCGGCCAGGGCCTCAATGCCTTCCTGAATGCGGGCGCCACCTGAGTCATTGAGACCAATAACCGGAGCGCCGTTCTTAACGGCGAGATCCATAACCTTACAGATCTTCTCAGCCAGGGTCTCGGAAAGGGAGCCGCCAAGGACGGTAAAGTCCTGGGCATAGACATAGACCAAACGCCCCTCCACCGTACCATAGCCAGTCACCACGCCATCGCCGAGGAAGACCTTATCCTCCATACCGAAATTATGGCAGCGATGGGTCTTGAACATGTCGAACTCTTCAAAAGAGCCGTCGTCCAGGAGGAGACTAATCCGCTCACGGGCAGTAAGACGGCCCTTGGCATGGAGTTTATCGATACGTTCCTGACCTCCGCCAAGCCGGGCTTCCGCCCGTTTTTGCATGAGATCATCAAGTTTATTTTGCATTAATGACATGGTCTAATCTGCTCTGGTCAGGATGAATCTTTGAGAGACGGCTTACTTCTTCGGACAGCAAAACTCGGTAAGCACCCCGAAGGAAGACTTGGGATGGAGAAAAGCAACCTCCTTACCACCAGCACCGAGGATGGGTTTATCGTGAATCAAAGCACAGCCCTGATCCGCGGCCTGTTGGAGCTGCTCTTCGACATTGTCGCTCTGGTAGGCAATATGATGGATGCCTTCGCCTTTTTTGGCCAAAAAAACGGCGATGGGGCTATCGTCATCTGTGGGCTCTAGAAGTTCGATATGAACCTCCCCCACGGTAAAAAAAGCTGTATTAACCTTCTGTGACTCCACCGTTTCCTGGTGTTCACAGACAAGGCCTAAGGCCTGCTCATAAAATTTGCGGGCCTCGGCAATGGAGTGCACAGCTATACCAATATGATCAATTTTGTGTAGCATTTAAAAGTCATCCTTATATACGATTTTGTATGAAGAGGCAAATCAATGATCAGCCGGCGACCTTCCGTACCGCTGCCATCCCTTCAAGGGCTAGCATGCACAAAAGTCATAGCCGATAAGGCAGGAAAGAATGGCGTCAAAAATCTTATTGCCGATCCCGATATTCGCCAAAGACCTGGCGCAGGACATCACAGATCTCGCCCAGGGTGGCATATTCACGGACGCATGCCAGTACAGGCCCCATGAGCTCCTCATCGTTATGGGCCGCAGATTTTAAAACACTGAGACAGTGCTCGACCTTATCTTTATTGCGCCCGGCTTTGAGCTTCTGAAGCCGGGCTACCTGCTCGTCCTCCACCTCAGGTGCAACCCGCAGCAAAGGGGGCATGGTTTCCTCTTCCACCTGGAACTCATTGACACCGACATGTTAGCCGCTGTAAAGGTATCACCTGAGGCGCAGTCAACACCAAACA
>JBFFIS010000326.1:0-3225 GCA_041556375.1 Desulfurivibrionaceae bacterium
AATACCCGTATTCAGGTTGAGAATGATGTCTCGGCCCGGATTTCCTTCTATAAGAAAAAGCAGCCTAATCTGATTCGTGAGCAGATTAGGGTCGCCCTTGGTGAAAAGATCGGCTATAGCCAGCGTCGTATCCAGTTTCAGGGTGCCTGTATAGAGTTTCGTGTCGTTGCCGAGGACACCAGCCGTGATTTCGCCCCCTGGATCGGTACCATTAATACCTTTAAATTTCCCGAGCATACCTGGTCCGCAGTCTATACCCAGGTTCCCACTGATCGGCCCTATTCCATCCCCAGTGATTTTGACCCCAATCTCGCTTTGGCGCTGGTCTGGGGGAAATCTATTGCCGAGGCCAAAGAGCGGGGCCTGGCTTTTTTGAATGAGGTATCCATCGAAGGTGAGACCAGTAGTGGTGAGGCCATGATGACCAACCTTGAGTATCTAAAGGAAAATATTGACAGGTTGTTAACCTTTTAGAGCCTGTGTGCTCAGCTTACAAATGATGTAAATATTGGCAGTAGCTAATGACCCAGTGATGATACCCGATGTCATCGGGCCGTAATCCCCGGGGCTAGCAATAAAATCCAGTGGACCCGGATACGTTATGCTACTGAGACAAGATTTCTAAAAAAACACCTGTTTTCTCTTATGCAAGAAATACGAAAGCGACTGCAAAAAATAGATGAGCGCATCAATTACCTCATTCAGGTAAAAGGTTCTTCAACATGGGGTAACCTAGATACCCTGCAGGAGCGCTTCAGCTCCGTACGCGACGCCATTTTTGACCTGAGCCATGACGCCCTGCTCACCAAGATCAGTGGCCTTGAGGATGAGGTGAAGTTCCTCGAGAAACGCGGAGAAGAAAGCCTGACCAGCATGGACAGGGTCCGCATTGTCCGGAGTCCTTTGCGCTTCTCCCTGAAGGACATTCTCGAAAACGTTTATGACGATTACACCGAGCTTGGTGGCGAAGAGGAGTCCTCCGTCGACCCTTCCATGGTCTGTGCCAAGGCCACCATTTCGGCCATGGTCAGGGGCAAAGCCGTCACCCAGCGGGTTATGGTTATCGGTCATGAAAAAGGCCATGGCGAGGAGTACCGCAACGGCGGTTCCAGCAAGCCCTGGGGTAATGAGAAGGCCCTGCGTTTTATGAAGGTGGCCCAGACCGAGGGCATCCCCATCCATTCCTACATTTTCACCCCCGGGTCTTTCCCCATTGAGGATTATCCCGGTGCTGGTCAGCAGATTGCCAGTAATATCTTTGCCATGACCAAGCTCAGGGTGCCGATTATCTCTTTGATCTCTGAAGGTGGTTCCGGTGGTGCCGAGGCCATCGGCCTTTCCGATTACCGGATGATGTTTTCCCACGGTTATTACTCTGTTATCTCTCCGGAGGGTGCGGCTGCCATTGAAGGCAAGATTCGCGAAGGGGAGAAGGTGCCGCCTGAAATGGTGGAGGAGTGTGCCGAGCGCCTGAAGATCACGGCTAAGGATAACCTGCGTCTGCGCACCATTGACCGGATTATTGATGAGCCGCTCCTTGGCGGCAAGCGTGATGACTTTGCCTTTTTTAAACGGGTCAAGTTTGAGATGATCCGGGCCACGGATGAGGTTGTCCTCAAGACCAAAAGTCTGCGGGCCTTCCGGGCCTATGAGCTCAAGGTGAAACGCTCTGAAGAGGAGCACCCTGAAGATCCTCATATTGACGTGTCCTGGGAGCTTAACCGTGAAGAGATTCGGCGTTTGCTCGAGCTGCGGTCAAAAAAATATCGGAACATGGCCTGTCACGGACTCTGTAAGAAAGGCACCCTGCTCGGCGGTATGGCTCAACGCCTGCGCCAAAAGACCAGCCAGTATTTCTATAATTTCCGTTACGACCTGCTCCACAGCCACAAGAAACAGGTTGCGCAGGTTATGCGTGATGTCACCGGCGAGAGCTCGGCTGTTATCAAACAGGTGGCAGGCCCCCTGGCCGGCGTCTTGAATTTGTTTAGTCGTAAGTCTGCCAGCAAAGACCTGGGAGCCCTGGCCGCTCCGGCTGGCGCTGAAGAGCTTTATGATGACACCTATACCAGTCCTTTGGCCAACGAGGACCGCACCGTAACCTGTCCCAACTCTGAGCGCTATGGCTGCAAGGATCTCTGGGTTCCGGATCTCTATGGTGAATTTGGCGGTGTTTGTGAGACATGCGGCCACCATTTTCCTCTGGAGTATGAGTGGTATCTCAAGCATCTCTTTGACCGTGATTCTATTCGCGAGTTCAATGAAGATATCGCCGCCGGTAACCCCTTAGGGGCCACCGGTTTTGGTAATCGCTTGCAGGATGCCAAGAAGAAAACAGGGCGAAAGAGCTCTATGATCACCTTTGATGCCAGGGTTCTCGGTGTTGAGGTGGTGGTGGCCATGCTCTACTCCAATTTCCGCAATGGTACGGTGGGTTCGGCCGAAGGCGAGAAGTTTGTCCAGGCTGCTGAACGGGCCCAGATGATGCGTCGGCCTCTGCTTTGTTATGTCCACACCACCGGCGGTATCCGCATTCAGGAAGGTACCCTGGGTGTTACCCAGATGCCGAAATGCACCATGGCGGTTCGGGAATATGTTGATGCCGGCGGCCTCTATATAGTGGTTCATGACAACAACTCCTATGCCGGGCCTGTGGCTAGTTTTCTTGGATGTTCATTTTATCAGTTTGCCATCCGTTCCAGTCGCATCGGTTTTGCCGGCCCCCGGGTTATCCGTGATACCACCGGCGAGGAAATTCCGCCTGATTACCATAATGCTCGCAATGCATTGAAACGTGGTCATATTCACGGTATCTGGGATCGACGCGAATTTCGGCATAATTTGTACAAGTCATTAATGACAATGGGCGGAAAGAGCCTGTATTATCGTTAGCCAGGCAGTTTTTGTAGGAAATATCCATGCAAAATGAAATAGATTACGATGAAGTTTTAAGCCAGTACCGCAAAGATCCTTTCGCCTATGAGGATATCCTCAGCCAGCACACCGGTGAGATCCGTTTTCATGTTCGCGACGGTGCCAAGGTTGAGGGCAGAACTGGAGAGTTCCGTCATATTAAGGGCACTCTGCTCTGTGAATTGACCAGGGAGCGCAACAAAAAGCCAATCTACTCGGAAACAAATGGTGAGGTCTCTTTGCTGCGCTCTGAGCTTGAGGGCAAATTTGTTGAGGCAGGCGAGAAAATTATGACCATCCGCCATCCCCTCA
>JBFFIS010000327.1:0-3221 GCA_041556375.1 Desulfurivibrionaceae bacterium
AGGTTACCTATCGCCTCCGCGACTGGGGCGTCTCCCGCCAGCGTTACTGGGGCACGCCCATCCCCATGATCCATTGCCAGCAATGCGGGGTGCAGCCGGTGGCCAAGAGCGACCTGCCGATTACCTTGCCCCGCGATGTCACCATCGATGCCTCCGGCAAATCGCCGCTCCATACCCTGGAGAGCTATTACAAGACAAGCTGCCCGAAATGCGGGGGTGAAGCGCGGCGAGAAACAGATACCATGGACACCTTTGTTGAGTCCTCATGGTATTTCGCCCGCTACACCTGCCCCGACTATACCGACGGCCCCCTCAAGAAAGAAGCGGTTGATTACTGGCTGCCGGTTGACCAGTATATCGGCGGTGTCGAGCACGCCATCCTCCACCTTCTCTACTCCCGCTTTTTTACCAAAATCCTCCGCGATCTTGGCTATCTCAATATTAACGAGCCCTTTGCCAACCTGCTCACCCAGGGCATGGTCATCAAGGATGGCTTCAAAATGAGCAAATCCAAGGGCAATGTCGTCGATCCTGCCGAGCTCATTAGCCAGTACGGGGCCGACACGGTTCGCCTCTTCTCCCTGTTTGCGGCGCCACCGGAAAAAGATTTGGAATGGAGCGACCAAGGTGTTGACGGTGCCTACCGCTTCCTAAACAGGGTCCACCGCTTTATCACCAGCAATATGGACCTTCTCCGGAAAAACCCTGCCCTGCCGTCTGACCTGTCAAAATCGGGCCAGGCGCTGCACCGTAAAACCCACCAGACCATTGCCAAGGTCAGCCAGGACATCGATGGCAAGTTCCATTTCAACACAGCAATTTCGGCCATCATGGAACTCAACAACACCTTGAGTTCGCTGACCAGTGGCGATCACGGTGAAGCCCCTGAAGACGGAGTCATTAAAGAGGCGGTGGATGCCATTCTCCAGCTCCTGTCCCCTATGGTTCCTCACTTCACCGAAGAATTATGGCAAAGTATCGGCCACCAGGAGGAGCTCAACACGACACCCTGGCCCACCTTTGACACCGAGGCCGCCAAGGAGGATGAGATCACTCTGGTCGTGCAGATTAACGGCAAGGTGCGTAGCCGCCTTCAGGTAGCAGCCGGTATCGCCGAAGAGACCATCAAAGAGATGGCCCTGGCCGATGAAAGGGTACAGAAATTTATCGAGGGCAAGGATATCCGCAAAATCATCGTTGTTAAAAACAAACTGATCAGCATTGTTGTATAGGCTTTCCCATGACCCTTCCCAAAAAGCTTTTAGCCATCGTCGCCACTCTCATGGTCGGCGGACAGTTTCTGTTTTTCACAACTGGTTGCGGCTACAGGACACCTCATACCCGGACCGCTGCATTTGACAAAAATGGCGATGGAAAGATCAGCATCTTTGTCAACATGTGGACAAATAAGACGAACCTTCTTGGCTTCCAGGGCCAGGTCCAGCAGAGCCTCATTCAGGTTTTGACCAGGTCAAACCGCTTCCTTCTCACCCAAAACAGGGCAAACGCCGACTATATCCTTGATGGCACCTTGTATGCCGTCGAAATTCCCGGCCTCTCCTATGGCGCTTTTGATCGGGCCGTTGAGGTACGCGCCGAGGTCAAATTGGGCTACCGACTGGTAGATATCACCAACGGCAAAATTATCCTCCAGAAAAACAAATACATCAAACGACAAACCTTTAGCGTTGGCAATGATGCTGTCCGCACCCAGAGTAATCAAGACCTGGCACTGGTTTTACTTGCCGACAGCCTGGCTGACGATATTGACATCCAACTGTTCTACCTCTTCACCCGTGACGACATCGGCGCTAACCAAGAACTGATTCCAACGGACGATATCGAGAAACTCGACTAACCATTCTGGTAGCAAAACAGAATGTTTTCTCTGGCGACCTGCACTGCCGGAATCTGCACGGCCAGAGACTTGCAATCTGCGGAAATACAATGTATTATTGCTTCCTTTCGTAATGAGAAACTGGCTGATTCAGCCAAACAAAAAACAGTTTAAGCACTTTTTCCCTAATCAAATTAATAACTAATCCCAAAATTTTCCCTGAAATTGCTCCACGAGCGCCGTTGCTACCGCTTTTTGGGGAGAAAATTATCCGTAAACCGGGGGCCCATTATGTCTAAAAAGTTTTTCTTCCTTTCGTTTCTTCTTTTTTGCCTGGCTACACCACTGCAGGCTGAGATTCTCACCATTGACAAAGAACCTGCTGAGTTAAAGCAATTGCGCGCCACCTACGAGCAACAGTTGAAAAACGCCTCGACACCGGCAAAGCTTCAACAGCTGCAAAAGGAGTTTGAAGCGGCCAAGGCAAAAAGCCTGCAGTCTCCAGCTTTTAGCAAAAAAGTTGCCTCTTTGGAAAATGCCCGCGATCTTGAGATTAAAAAAATAGAAGGCCTTTACAACAACCGCATCGACGCCCTGAAAAAAGAGGCTCTGGTCGCTGTAGAGCGTAAATACCAGGTTGTTTTTGACAATTTCAAAAACAACTCAAGTAAAAATGTCAAGAACCAGTACATCATCGACCTTAAGCGTCTTGAGGACAAGCTGATTCGCCAGAACAACCTGGCTGGCGCCCTGGTGGTGCAAACCGAGAGGAACAAGAGCATGGGCATCTCCGCCCCTGTCGCCACCTCGGCACCTGCCGCCAAGGTGGTTGCTGCAGTAGCAAAACCTGCTGCCGCACCAGTTGTAGCGAAAAAAGCTGCCGCCCCGATCAAAAAGGCTGCCCCCCAACAGGTCGCCAAGAAGGCAAGCGCCCCTGCTCACAAGATGAGCCCCTCCTCTCCGCAAATTTATGCCAGCAAAACCAAAGGCCTTGCCGGTTCCGGCTCCAACATTTCAAACAACGTCTACGCCTTTGACGTTAATCTCTTTGGCAATCAGTCCTGGCTCTCTTTTAACGGCTATGGCCGCAAAACGAACCACTCCTTTGGCGAGGTGTACCTCATCACCCCTGCCGGTCAGCGCCACCAAGTGGCAAGCTGGTCTCCTGATCAGCTAAAGGCCACCAACTACTTCGGTGTTGAAAGCGCCAAAGATGTCCAGGCCATCAAGGCGGATATCTCGCAGTATGTCAAAGCGCAAGGCACCTACAAGGTTGAATTCGCCTACCGTGACGGCAACGAGCCTCTGACCATTTACCAGGTTGAGATCAAAACCTGGTAAACATCAACAAGACACCCCACAGAGGCATAAAAAAACCCGGTAG
>JBFFIS010000328.1:0-3215 GCA_041556375.1 Desulfurivibrionaceae bacterium
AAAATATGGTCCTGCAGCCAGGTCATCAGCGGCAGATCGTCGGCAAGCCCCCGCAGGAGGGCCATGGAGGCATGGGTATGGACGTTGACCAGGCCTGGCATCACCAGACCTCGACCAACCTCGAGAATCCGGGCTTGACGATACTTGGCCGCAAGGACCTCCCGGCGGCCCACCTCATGGATGGTATTACCAGCAACGGCAACGGCGCCGTGGTCGATCATGGTTTGCTCAGCATCCATGGTCAGCAGAGTGCCACAGACCAGGAGCGAAACTTCAGGATGGCTCATTTTATTCTCCTTACCACTTCTGCGATGAGGCGAACAAAATCACCCTCTGCCTTTTTTGCCTCGACCAGAATATCATCAATGAGAATGGGCTGGAAGTTATCAGGGTCGTTGACATTGGCCACCATGGCGATGCCCAGGGTGCGCAAGCCGGCATGAACGGCGACGATGACCTCCGGCACGGTTGACATGCCCACGGCATCGGCCCCGCAGTTGCGCAGATAACGGGTCTCGGCCGGTGTTTCCAGACTGGGCCCGGCAATGGCGACATAGACACCGCTTGCCAAGCGGTCAATATTGAGCTCTTCACCACACTGCTGGGCCAGCTCTTGTAGGCTGCGGTCATAGACCTGGGAAAGATCAGGAAATCGGGGGCCCCACTCCTCGATATTGGTGCCGCGCAAAGGGTTTTCCGGAATAAAATTTATATGGTCCTCAATAACCATGAGCGTCCCGGGCCGAAAGGAGGGATCAAGACCACCAGCAGCATTTGAAACCACAAGGAAACGTGCTCCCAACAAGGAAAGAACCCGGAGGGGAAAGGTGATCTGGCGGGTTGAATAGCCTTCATAATAGTGAAATCTTCCCTGGAGGACCGCCACCTGTTTTCCGGCCAGCTCACCAAACAGCAGCCGGCCGGCATGACTGGTAACAGTGGAGCGAGGAAAATGAGGAATGTCCTCATAGTCAAGACTCATAGGGTTTTCAAGGGCATCGGCCAAAGCCCCTAGACCGGTACCAAGGATAATGACAACCTCAGGTGTGCCAGGCAGTTTCTCCTCAAGAAAACTGACCGTGTCATTGACCTGCTCTCGATATAAACGTGATTCCGCAACCATAAGCCCACCACTTTATTCAGGTTTTAAATCCAGGATGTGCGCCTTTGAACAATAACACCATGGCGACTATTCTCAGAAAGAAGCTGCAGCCTATACACAACTGCCCAAATTGACAAAGATTTTTTGAGGTCTTTGCCCTTTTTCACAGTTAGATAAAAAGAGCAGTAGCAAGGAGGAATTTTATGAGTAGAAAGGTAAATTATCAAAGAGAAGAATAATAAAGAAGTCTCCTGGAGACTAATTGCTTAACAGGCTGACAAGGTCATCGGCCTTCTCAAAGGCCTTTTCAGCGGCGTTATAAAGATCCTTGATGGTTGAAACGGTAAGGGGCAAACCATGGTCTGCAAAGAGATCAGAGAGCGGAGGATCAAGAAAAGGAAGGCAGAGGCTGGCTCCTTCTTCACCCTCTAGCCCTACAATTTTAAGAAGCGCTAGGGTGTCGGCTAATGACACCACAAGGGGATAGAGCTGGTGAACTGGCGCAGACTCCGGACTATGGTGATAGCCCACTGCCATCTGCAGGGAATCAGGAAAGAGCCAACTCTTTACCAGGAGTCGCCCCAGATCTTCATGATTAAGGCCGAGGTAGCCTATCTCTTTTTTAGAGTCATCAAGCTTTTCAGTCTCGCCATATATTTTCACCAGAGATTCATGTGAAAAGGCGAGAAAGATTACCATCTTACCAATATCATGGATAAGACCGGCAACAAAAAGGCCACTATCCTCACTACCCATCCTGTCAGCAATTGTCTGAGCCGCCAAGGCGCTATAAAAGGAGTGTTTCCAGAGGGTGTTTACCCTCTCACCTTTTTTGCGGAAATCGCTAAAGGTATTAAACATGGCTTTGGCAAGCACCATGTTCCTCACCTCTTCCATGCCGAGAACAGCCAGGGCATGGGGTATGGATGAAACCTCACGGCTTAAACCAAAAAAAGGTGAGTTTGCCAGCTTAATAACTGAGGAGGAGAGACCAACCTCGGCCTCGACAATACGGGCCAGTTCATCAATGCTGCTCTCGGGATCAGAGGAAACCTGAAGAATCTTATTAACCACAGCAGGCAAGGGCGGGAATTCATTGACCTGGGCAATGAGCTGTATAGCTATCTTCTTTTTAGAAGAATCGTTCATGGTTGCGCCTCACCATCTTCATTATTACCTCTTGCGGACAAAGTGCCCTTATCGCCAATGACATCAAGCATGATATTTACAAGAAAAGGGTCAAACTGTTTCCCGGACTGGCTCTTAATCTCTTCAATAATTTCATCAAGACTCATGGGCTCACGGTCATAATTAGGATTATTCATGGCTATAAAGGCATCCACTAAGGCAAACAACCGTGCCCCCATGGGAATTTCATAACCATCCAGTCCTTCCGGGTAACCAGTGCCATCATAATACTCATGATGGAAACGCAGTATGGCCCGTTCATCGGAAAAGAAATCAAACAAATCGGTGAGTTCTTTGAGCATCATGGGCTGATCGCGAATGGACTCAAGCTCGGCCTGGTCGAGGCTGCCTTCTTTATCAAGGGTGGTGTCGGCAATAAAGAGACGCAGCAGATCATGGAGCTTGAAGGAGCGATGAAAGGATTGAACAACATTAGTAGGCAGATTGAGACGTTCACCAATGGCATCAACCAGCTTGGTCGCAAGTTTATTACGCACCCACAGGCTGGCGTGATTTTTGGTCTGGCTATGAACCATGGCCTCAAAAGAAGCCAGAGCAGAGGCCCTGGTCTTATCCAAGGTGTTTCGTAATCTCTCGCGAATACAGCGCAGATCAGTCTCACCTTTGCTGCCACATGGGATATAGGGCCCCTTGGACCCTGGCTCATAGCAATTTACTCGGTTACGGCCCTGGGCTTTGGCCTGATAAAGGGCGTGATCAGCCTGCTCAATGAGTTCAGCCGGATGCTTCATCCGGGTATCAAAAACACTTATGCCCACACTTACCGTAACCTGCAGGGTTATCGATTTATGGGTAAAGAGTGTTGATGAGATGAGATCCCGAATTTTCTCGGCGATATTTACAGCGCCCTGTTCCGTGGTGTCAGGCAGGGCGAGAACAAACTCTTCACCGCCATACCGGGCCC
>JBFFIS010000329.1:0-3181 GCA_041556375.1 Desulfurivibrionaceae bacterium
CAAAGACCTTTTCCAACAGTTCCTGCTGCTCCAAACTGACAAATCGGTTCAGCTCAAACTCATGACCCTGCTCTAGAAATTTCTCCAGATGCCCAGCCACGGTTATTTCCTTAATATCTCGCTGCCGGGCAATTTCAGCAAGGGTCAAGCCTTGCTGAGCTAAAGCACCACTTTCCAGGACGGTCTTGCCGCCATTTTTACCCTTCTTGGTCTTTTTGACGGGTAAGGGCGTCGCAGGCAGTTCCTCTCTGTTGATTGCCGGATGATCCGCCAGCCACTGGCCGATTTCAGCCAGAAAGGGCGTACCATAGCGCTCAAGCTTGGCCATACCAACACCGTGGATCTGGGTCATCTCCGCCGGAATTTGGGGGAAATACTGACACATCTCCCGCAGGCTGCGGTCGGAAAAGACCACATAGGGCGGCACCTTTTCCCTGTCAGCCAGATCACGGCGGATACCCTGAAGGACGGCAAAGAGATCCTGGTCATAATTCGTGGCCTCAGGCGCGGCGGCCTGGGCTATGTCCTCAGGGGCGGCGACAAGTTGAGAAAAGGCAAAGG
Organism: Desulfurivibrionaceae bacterium; assembly: GCA_041556375.1. Taxonomy (GTDB): domain Bacteria; phylum Desulfobacterota; class Desulfobulbia; order Desulfobulbales; family SURF-16; genus BM506. The sequence goes on from JBFFIS010000329.1 coordinate 562, forward strand.
ACTGGCGGCCAAAGAGAATCTCCTCGCCCTTGGCGGTAATCTCCAGAACCGGAAATTTGTCGCCCACCGCCTGCAGGCTGCCGCCGGTAACCAGGGCATCGACCAAGCGCCGCCAGTAGGGTTTAGGGTGTTTTTTGCCGACCCCATGGGTCTTAAGTGTGGTGTGGCCCAAATCCTTGAGTTTTTTAGTCTTGGCGCCAACGACAATATCAATGATATGACCGGCGCCGAAGCGCCCGCCGGTGCGGTAGATGGCAGACATCACCATCTGGGCCTCGGTGGTGGCCTCTATCTCTTCAACACCCTGCAGGCAGACATCGCAGGCCTGGCAGTTGTCGTGGCCATACTCCTCTTCAAAATAGCCAAGGAGCTGACGGCGCCGACAGCTATGCTTCTCGGCAAAATCGGCCATCTGGGTGAGCTTTTGCCAGCCGGCATTGTGCTCACGCCGGTCTTCGAGCTGGTTGATGAAATTGCCCAAGCGCACCATATCGCTGCGGCTGTAGAGCAGCAGGCAGTGGGCCTGCTCACCGTCACGGCCGCCCCTGCCGGTCTCCTGGTAATAGCCATCGATATTTTTAGGCAGATCCCCATGGATGACAAAACGGACATTTGACTTGTCAATGCCCATGCCAAAGGCGACGGTGGCGACAATCACCTGGACCTCATCACGATTAAAGGCCTCCTGGTTGCGCTGACGCTCATCGCTGCTCAGGCCGGCATGATAGGCCAGGGCCTTGATGCCCATGTCCTGAAGATGAGCAGCTGTCTTTTCGACATCCTGACGGCTGAGGCGGTAGACAATACCGGCCTGGCCCTGATGGCGGCCGACCTCCCGGCCAATCTGCCTTAGGACATTGTCCTTGGCCAGAACCTTGTAGATGAGATTAGGACGGTCAAAGGAGGCCCGCACCTGAAAAGGCTTATCAAGCTTCAAACGGCTGATAATATCGTCGCCCACCTTCCTGGTGGCCGTGGCGGTAAAGGCGGCAATGGCCACCTGGGGCACAACATCTTTCAAGACCGACAGCGCCAGATAGTCGGGCCGGAAATCATGGCCCCATTCCGACAGACAATGGGCCTCGTCGACGGCAACAAAGGAGATGGGGGCCTGAGCCAGCATGGCCAAGAAGGAGTCGGTGGCCAAACGTTCCGGGGCCAGATAGAGGAGATCATAGTCGCCCTGACGAAAACGGCTCTCCACCTCGCGCTGCTGGCCGGCGGTCAGCGAGCTGTTTAATAAGCCGGCCTTGAGGCCGACGCGGGTGGCATGGTCCACCTGGTCCTTCATCAGGGAAATCAGCGGACTGATGACCAGACAAACGCCGTCAAGCAGCAGAGCCGGCAACTGATAGCACAGGGATTTACCACCACCGGTGGGCATGACGGCAAAGACATCCTCGCCGGCCATAATGGCGCTGACAATATCCTCCTGGTTGGCACGAAAAGAGGTAAAGCCAAAGATATCTTTCAGGGTTGACGACAGGTCAGAGGGTTGAGATTTCATCCGGCAAACTTACACTGCCGGCCTCTGACTGACAACAAATCCTTCCCCTCATGATCCGGCAATGGTACATATCTTTTGACTCCTTTTCTCCTTCAACTCCAGCTGTCATGCCGCCTTTACCGCATCCAACAAAAACACTCCCTCCCAAGCGCTTCGTGAGTATTGCCTGGAAGATATGGCTTGCCATTGCCATTATCTTTGCTGGTTTTATCATTGTCATGGTGCAGAATTTCTGGATGGGCCAATATATCCAGAATAAAAATCAGCTCGTTGCTAAACAGTTCTTTCCGGCAGCCTTAGAGGCCCAGCAAATTCTTTCGATCTGCACCAGCCAGATCAGGGAGTACGAAGAAGCCATTGGCGGGGCTGACCCGGACAAACTGCAGAGCGCGGCTAGTCATTCAGCGCGGATTACCAGCAGCCTTGAGCGCATCTCAACCATGAGCGAGCTACCTCCGGCCCTGGTCACCCTGGCGGCAGAAAATCTCGCCCTCTATCACCGCTATGAGAGCAAGGCCTTTCCCCTCTACTCGCGCATGGTCACGGGCCCTGCGGACCAGGACATCCTTGATTCGGCGGCTGACCTTGCTCGCCTTGCAGAAAGCCTCATCAGCTCTCTCACCGTTCTTACCAGCTCCATGAGCCATGTTGTCAGTGAAGAGCTGCACAACAGCACCGCCCTGGCCCAGCGCCATCACAAGGCCAACCTTATTGTTTTTTTGAGCGCCATGGTCATAGCATCGCTTCTGGTCGCTTACATTCTCACCAATTCCATCCTGACGCCGCTTAAGCGGACCGTGGCCCAGGCCAACTTGATGGCAGCCGGTGACCTTTCCCACAAGCTTGATATCAGCCAAAATGACGAAATCGGCACCCTGGCCCAGGCTATGAACTCCATGGCCACACAGCTTGAGAGCCATTACCAGGAGCTCGAAGATGCGGTGGATGAAAAAACCCTCATCCTCCAGAAGGCCAACCACCAACTCCTTATGGAAATTGCCCAGAGGCGGGACACCCAACATGAACTGTTAAGCGCCATGGCCGAGGTTGACAAGGCCAACCGCAGCAAGAGTTCTTTTCTGGCCATGATGAGCCACGAACTCCGCACCCCCA
>JBFFIS010000330.1:0-3181 GCA_041556375.1 Desulfurivibrionaceae bacterium
AATGATTCCAGGTGCCGGCCAGAACTTCTGGGAAGCCATCATCGGTTTCATCGAAGGATTCTACGCAGAAAATTTAGGTGCTGATCATGCCCGTAAGGTCTTTCCTTTGATCACAACCTTTGCTCTGTATATTCTTGTTTCCAACCTCATGGGCCTTATGCCAGGTTTCATGTCGCCAACCTCAAACCTGAACATCACCTTGGGTTGCACCTTGATTGTCTGGATCTACCACCATTATCTTGGTCTTCGCACCCACGGCGTAAAATATATCAATCACTTCACCGGCCCTATGCCAGTGCTGATTCCACTGATGCTCCCCATCGAGCTTATCAGTAACCTTGCCCGTATCCTCTCTCTCTCCATTCGTCTTTTCGGTAACATCATGGCGAAAGAGACCCTGCTGGCGATCCTGTTCCTTCTTGCCGGTGCATATTTTGGCCCACTGCCAATTCTTTGCCTCGGTGTGTTGGTCTCCGTTGTACAGACAATGGTATTTGTTCTGCTTACCGTTATCTACTTTAAAGGTGCTCTCGAGCACGCTCACTAGAAGTACAACCCAGCCTGGGTGGCTGGTTATGTATATTTTTTTTAATTAAAAGGAAGAAGGCCAAACAAATTTTCCTTAAGGAGGAAACAATGAAAAAAGTAACAATGATGACAACTCTGATGGTTCTCGGTATGGCTAGCGTTTCTATGGCTGCTGAAGGCATGGCTGCTACTGCTTCTGCTGGTGTTTCTAACATGGCTCTCGTATGTATCGCTGCCGCTCTTTCCGTAGGCCTTGCTGCCCTCGGTTGTGGTATTGGTATGGGTTCTGCTTGTGAAGGCGCTTGTGTTGGTACCGCCCGTAACCCAGAAGCTTCTGGAAAGATCACTGTAACCATGATTCTCGGTATGGCTCTTATTGAGTCCCTGACTATTTATGGTCTTGTTATCTCCCTGATTCTTCTTTACGCAAACCCACTCAAAGACATGATGTAAGACTTTAGTGACTTACTCTCCTTTAAGCTAATTCTTAAAAGACAAGCTTAAAGTTACGGGTGAAATGGCAATGTTTTTTTATTGCCTACAAGTCACTTATACCTTGCGTGCTTTGTCTGATGCTCTAAGCATCAGCGGTTTATGTATGAAAAAGGCTACGGATTTTATCCGTGGCCTTTTTTGCGTTTAACCCTATAATGTGCCATGCCGATTCAACCACTCATCAATGCAGCAAAAGCCCCTAATGATCCGGAGATCGGAGGCACCTGCCTCATGCTGGTCAATCCCAGCGAGGCGAGCTACGGCGCCACCATCACCAAGAAAAGGGGCGGAACCCTGCATAACCTCTTTCATGCCACCCTCATGAGCTTTAATGGCGGAGAAACACCCTGCCACTGGGTCGGCCCCTGTGTCGGCAGCCCCATGGCGGTGATCACCCTGGAAAAGCTCATTGCCCTCGGGTTGAAAAAGCTGGTTATCTTTGGTTGGTGTGGCAGCCTAGACCCAGAAATGAAGGTCGGTGACCTGTTTTTACCTGAGTTTGGTTATAGTGACGAAGGAGTCTCACGCCATTATCAAACGAGTGAGCCGCCGCAAATAAGCAAAGCCTTGCAACACCGGTTGCATCAGATTTTCCCAGAGGCCAAGCAGGGACCAATCTGGTCCACGGATGCCCCCTTTCGCGAGTTCCCCGAAGATATTGACAAGTATCGCACGCAGGGTATAAAGGCTGTGGATATGGAATTTACAGCCCTCTGCACCGTCTGTCAGTTTTACAATATAGAAATGGCAGGAATCATGGTGGTCTCAGATGAGCTCTACCATGCCGAATGGCAATCCGGTATTGGCTCAAAGCCCTTCAAGAAAAAGGCCAGGCAAACCCTCAACATCGTAATGGATAAGCTACCCCTATGACCACCCTCTACGCCGTAACCCTTGGTTGCCCGAAAAATCGCGTTGATACCGAAGTGATGCTTGGCCTTCTCGGCGAAGCGGGCTATGACATTGTCCAAGAGCCAGAGGGCGCTGATATTCTTCTGGTTAACACCTGTGGATTCATCCAGCCCGCTGTTGAAGAGGGCATTGAGGTCATTCTGGCCCTTGAGGAAATCAAAGCCAATAATCCAGGAAGCAAGCTTGTGGTTACAGGCTGTCTGGTCCAGCGTTACACCGGCTCATTAGAGCAGGAGCTCGACAACGTCGATCTCTTCATCGGCACCGATGGCTTTCAGGATATTGTCAGCCATTTGGATCATTTGAACACGCCTCCAAAGATTATCACAAGCCCGACCTACGTCATGGATAGTCAAACACCGCGCAGGTTGACCACCCCAGCCCACCGCGCCTATCTGAAAATTACCGAGGGTTGCTCCAACACCTGTGCCTATTGTATGATTCCATCTATCCGCGGGCCATTACGCTCACGGACCATAGCCGACATCATCGTTGAAGCGAAACAGCTCGACGAAAATAAGATCAAGGAAGTCACCCTCGTGGGCCAGGATCTCACCGCCTACGGCTTTGATTTTGGCGGCAAGGGCGACCGGCTGGAGCATCTTGTTGCCGCATTATTACAAGAAACGGCTATTCCCTGGCTGCGGCTCCTCTATCTCTACCCAACCCGTTTGCCGGATCAGCTTCTAAAGATTATGGCAGCGGAGAAACGACTCTTATCGTATCTGGATATTCCCCTGCAGCATGTTTCGGATCCCGTCCTCAAACGAATGAAACGCCCCTTTGGTCAAAAACATATCCATGATGTGGTGGAACGTATCCGGACTCATGTCCCCGATGCAGCCATCCGCACCACCTTCATGGTGGGTTTCCCTGGAGAGACCGATGAGGATGTGGAAATCGTTGCCGACTTTATGCGAAATTACAGGTTGAACAACGTTGGCATCTTCACCTACTCAAACGAAGAGGGTTGCCAGGCCGAATTCTTTCCTGACCAGATTGATGAAGAGGTTAAACAGCAACGCTTTGATTATCTTATGGAGATCCAGTCAGAAATTTCCATGGATCTCAACCAGAGCTATGTCGGCAAAACCCTTGATGTCTTGGTGGAAGGGGTCAGTGAAGAAACAGAACTCTTACTGGAGGGACGAACGACCTTCCAGGCTCCTGAAATTGATGGCTGTGTGTATATTGCTGACGGCGAATGTCAGGAGGGCGACATGGTCAAGGTGGAGATCACCGAGGC
>JBFFIS010000331.1:0-3171 GCA_041556375.1 Desulfurivibrionaceae bacterium
AAAGTGATTTCAACCGGGAGGAGAGGTGACATGGCCTTAAAACCAAAGGCATGTAAATTGCCTGTTTTTATGCAGCCGGCACTGTGGCTTCTTGTTGTTTTGCTGACTGGATGTGCCGCCCCGCAGCTCGATCTTTCCCTGCATGCGCCGTTGAGCACGGTTGTCTGTAGTGGTTCGCCGCCGGCCGTGGTAATCGGTGTGGAGCCCTTTGTTGATATGCGGCCCCAGGCCCATGGCAGTGACAATCAGAAGTGGAAAGGCCTGATTCCCGGAATCCTCTGGCTTGAGATCGGCACGGATATCCCCGAAATATATACCGCCTTTTCCCCCTTTAGCTCCAAGCCCATGAGCTATACCATTGCCTTGGCTGTGGCCGAAATTCTCAATGACTCCAAGGCCAGTAAAGAGGTCTTTTTTATTCCCCATAATAATCATTCTGAGTTTGACTATCGCCTGGAGGGGGTCTTGCACCGCAGCCTGGTCAAGGAGACCAGTTATTTTTACGGTTCCTTCATGTATGCCTGGTTGACCAGGGTGATCGGTCTGCCTTACGTCTCTTATGAGTTTGAGCTTGATGTCGAGCTCCGTCTCCGCAAGCTCGCCACCAATGAGATTATCTGGCAGACACGCCTCGGCGGCGCCAGGTCCGATAAATATTATAACGTCTATAGTCTCAGCAAGGGGAAGGATGGCAAGCATCTCATTGCCTGGAATTTTGCCGATATCTTAACGCCGGAAGTGATGAAGAGTATTCCTTCCCTCCAGGAAAAATTGCATTAAGGAAGAGCCGTGGAAGACAAAAAGAAAATTGTCCTGGTTACCGGGGCCAGTCGAGGTATCGGTGCTGCCATTGCCAAACGTCTGGCCCCCGAATATGAGATCTGGCTTAATTATCGCTCCGACCACGACAGCGCCCAGGAGGTCCTGGCTGCAATAGAGGATGGTGGCGGCATATGCCGTCTTCTGCCCTTTGATGTCGCCGATGAAGGGGCGGTGCAGGCCGCACTCGAGCCCTTGCTCGCTGACAATACGGTCTGGGGACTGGTTCATAATGCCGGCATCACCAGAGACACCCTGGTGGCCACCATGACCCGCCAGCAGTGGGATGAAGTTCTCAATGTCCACCTCACCGCTTATTTTCTGCTGACCAGGATGCTTGCCAAGAATATGCTCTTTGCCAGACAGGGGCGGATCGTTGCCATCTCGTCCATCTCCGGCGAAACCGGGCAGTCCGGTCAGGTGAACTACTCTGCTGCCAAGGCCGGTCTCATCGGTGCCTCCAAGGCCCTGGCCCGTGAGGTTGCCCGTCGCAATGTTCTGGTCAATGTGGTGTCGCCCGGTCTCATTGAAACGGAAATGACCGACAAGCTGCCAAAGGATAAATTATTGCCGACCATTCCCCTGGGGCGCTATGGCAGCTGTGCAGAGGTGGCTGGTGTCGTAAACTTTCTGATGGGTGAAGAGGCGGGATATCTGACCGGGCAGGTCATCGGCGTCAATGGCGGCCTTTATATGTAAAGAGCCGTCGGCACCTTACTCGTCGAGGGATGCCATGATTGTCGCCATGGTCTCTCTGGCCTGGGCAAAATCATCCTGCTCCAGAAATTCTTGGAGCTGCCAGGTGTCATCGGTGGCCACGGAGAGCAGGGTGGGTTTAAGGATGTAAAAAAGCTGCTTTGCCTCCGGCGCCGAGCTGTTGATAAACATGGCAAGTTGCTTTATCCGCTCCTGCTGTTCCGCCAAGGAGCTCGTTACACTCTGTTCATAGAGCAGTTGGTCGCTTAACTCGTGAAATGCCTCGGCCAGAAATTTCTGGATGGGGATCAGCTTCTCCTTGAGAATCTTGAAAAAAGCAGCGGTGTTTTTACCCTTATGCCGCAACTCTCTGTCTAAGATCGTCGCACTCTGGACAACCTCAAGGGCACCGATGTTGCCGGCAACACTCTTTAATGTATGAACGATTTTTGAGGCCTCTTGCCAGTTTTCATTGGTTATATACTTTTCTATAAGGGGCAGGATCTCACGATAATCACTGGCGAACTGGATGAGCAGATTGCGGTAGAGCAGTTTGTTGCCGGCAAGACGCCGTAAGGCGGTTACCTGGTCGACACCGGGAATGGTGCTGGGAATAGTGCTCGAGGGTCTGGCGGCCTGTTTGCCACTCTCCTGGGTCTTTTCCGCGGAGGGCAGCCACTTTATCAGGGTGGCAAAAAGGCTTTTGGGTTCAAGGGGTTTGCCGATATGGTCATCCATGCCGGCTTCAAGGCATTTTTCCTTATCGCCACTCATGGCGTAGGCTGTCATGGCGATGATGGGCAGCGCTCCATGACTCCGGCGTCTGTCGCTGCTCTGTTCCCATTGGCGGATACGGCGGCAGGCCTCAAAACCATCCATGATGGGCATTTGAATATCCATCAGCACCAGATCGAAATGCTGGGCCTTGACAAGCTCAACCGCTTCAAGGCCGTTATGGGCCACGGTCACCGAGGCCCCCCAGGTCTCAAGGATTTCCTGGGCAACCTGACGGTTAATGTCATTATCTTCAGCCATGAGAATATCGGCATTCTCGATGGGTTTTTTTAAGTCCTCTTTCTCTTGGCCGGGCTCAGGAAGGGGAGATGGAACGATTTTTCTGTCAAAGGCCTTGATGATGGCTTCAAAAAGGTTTTGCTTGTTCACCGGTTTGAAGAGAAGGCCGTCCAGGCCAAGCTCTTTGGTCTGGCGATAGATATCGTTGGCCTCATAGGCTGTCACCATAATGATGGCAGGCCTGAAGGGCAGCTTGTCGTTGGCAAGTATCTTGCGGGCACACTCTATGCCGTTGAGGCCTGCCATCTGCCAATCACAGAGTATGAGTTGGAACGGCGCTCCGTCATCAGCGGCCTGGTCAATGAGGGCAAGGGCCTCTTCTCCGGAGCTGGCGATGGTGACCCGTAACGACAAGGATTCAAGAATGATTTTGAAGATCTTCTGGACGGTGGGGTTGTCGTCGACGACGAGAACCTCCATGCTCATCAGGTTTTCCGGAAGATGATCCGCGCAGGCAATGTTTGAGGCCGGGCGGTCAAAGGTGAGCTCAAAGCTGAAGGTTGATCCTTGCCCCAGCTCGCTGACAACCTGAAGGTTGCCTCCCATCATGCCGACCAGCAGTCTGCTGATGGTAAGGCCAAG
>JBFFIS010000332.1:0-3170 GCA_041556375.1 Desulfurivibrionaceae bacterium
GGTGCCAACCAGCAGGCCAAAGAGGATGAGAAGCCCCCCCATGGTGGGCACCCCTTGCTTGCTGAAATGCGACTCCGGGCCGTCATCACGCACCACCTGCCCCACCTGATTTCTCTGCAGCATCCTGATAAAGGGCCGACCGCAGTAGATGACAATCAAGAAAGCGGTGATAGTCGCGCCAATACCACGCAGGGTAATATAGCGAAAGACATTGAAGCCTCCGAAAATGGTGTGGAGCGGATAGAGAAAATGATAGAGCATAAGTTGTCAGTTATCAGTTGTCAGAATTCAGTAGTCAAAATTGCGGGCAGGACCTATGCAGAGCGCCCATCTTTAGCCCAGTTCACGCTGCAGGCCCTCAACGATTTTCTCCATACACATGCCCCGTGAGCCCTTAACGAGAAAGTAATCACCCTTGCCAAAGGATTTTTCTTCCATACAGTCAAAAATAGTCTGCAAAATCGCCTCCTTATCTGGAAGACGATGAACCTGGCGCAGGGCCATGGAGGCATCCATGGCGCCCTGGGCCACTATTTTTGAATACTCGCCATAGACCAAAAGATAATCAAAGCCCTTGCAGGCCACCATCTCGCCCAGGCGGCGATGGGCCTTTTCGCTGACATCACCAAGTTCAAGCATATCGCCCAAAATAGCGATGGTCTTATGGTCACCCTTTATGGCCTGGACCGTATCAAATGCCGCCATCATCGAGGCCGGGTTGGCGTTATAGCAATCGTTAACGATTTTCAGGCCACCGATATCAATAATCTCCAGACGCTTATCAAAGGCCTTGAAGTTTTCCAGCCCCTCAACAATCTGGGCCATCTCCAAGCCGGCACCATGGGCGATCGCTGCAGCAGCCAAGGCGTTTGAGACATTATGCTCGCCCATTACTGAAATCTGCAGACGGACCCGTTCAGTACCGATATGGAGGGTAAAGGCCATACCCTTCTCGCCCATATTCTTGACATGGGTGGCCCGAACGTAGGCCTTGCAGTGCCTACCGTAAGGAATTTGCTCCTGATGCATTTTTCTGGCTATGCCGCGCACCAGCTTATCATCATAGTTCACACAGAGTTTTGACCAGGAGTTACAACCGGCAAAGAGTTCGCCCTTGGCCCTCGCCACACCTTCCACCGAACCTAGGCCGGCGAGGTGGGCGGCCTGAACATTGACAATGCAGGCAATATCAGGATCGGCAATCTCTGCCATCCTGGCGATTTCTCCTGGGCGGTTCATGCCCATCTCGAGCACAGCGACATCATGATGATTGTCAACCGGCAACAGCGACAGGGGCATACCAATAAGGTTGTTGAAGTTGCCCTTTGTCTTCAGGACATTAAACTCTTGGCCAAGAATGGCGGCAGCCATCTCCTTGACCGTTGTTTTACCAGAGCTGCCCGTGATGCCTACCACCTTAAGATCGTTGACCGCGGCCCGGCGATAGGCAGCAAGATCCCCCAAGGCCCGCAGGGTATCATCCACCTGGATAACCGTGACATCGACACCCTCGGGTACGGTTTCAACAATAATACCACCGGCCCCCTTCTTTACAGCCTCGAGGGCAAACTCAGCCCCATCAAAATTAGCCCCAGTCAGGGCCAGAAACAAATCACCTTTGTTAATGGTACGAGTATCGGTGGATACGTTGGCAAAGGTCGCCTTTGGCGGCCCGGAGACATATCTGCCGCCGGTTGCAAGTAGGACATCACTTAATTTCCAGGTCAAGTCTTCCACGACGGCATCTCCTTGGTCTACTTCTGTCATGCCGGATGGCGCTGCTGTACCAGTTGATCTTGCGTCTCTGCAACTTAAAATTTCCATTTTTTCTCCTCGAACCCTTAAAAAGTTTCAGGCTGCACCGGCAGCCTTCCCCCAAACCTTTTCCAGTTCTTGTTTCGCCTGCAGGCGATCATCGAAGTAAACCTTGCCGGTACGGGTGAGCTGATAATCCTCGTGCCCTTTGCCGCTTATCAGCACCACGTCGTTCCTATTGGCCAGGTTAATCGCGCATGCAATGGCCTGTTGCCGCGATTCAATTACGAGGTATTCCTTTCCCTGCCCCTTCAGGAAATCAACCTCAACTCTTCTGCCGCCACTTTCCTTCATGCCGGCTTCAATTTCTGCTAAAATCCGGACGGGATCCTCTGTACGTGGATTGTCCGAGGTGGCAATTGCCACATCAGCGAACTGCACGGCAATGGCGCCCATCATCGGTCGTTTGCCCCTGTCCCTGTCACCGCCGCAGCCAAACACCACCACTAAACGCCCTGTAGTTAAGGGCTTGATGGTGGCTAGTACATTATGAAGGGCGTCCGGGGTATGGGCATAATCAACAATAACCTTGGCATGCTCAACCCCGGGGAGCACCACGGGTTCCATACGGCCCGGGGCCCCTGAACTTTTGGCGATGGCCCGCTGTATTTCCATCATGGGCACATCAAGCACCCGTGCCACCCCGACCACTCCGAGAATATTGCGGATATTAAATTCACCAATGAGCGGCGAGGTCAACTGCGCGACCTCTCCGCCAACAGTGACCTGCATAGTTATACCTGCCAACGAAAGCTCTTCATGGCGGCTATCAACCATCATTCCTTTGCCACAGGTCACTATCGCCTCTACTCCTTCGGCTTCAAGGCTTTGAGCCAGTCGTGCCCCCCAGCTTGTATCGCCTTGGTAGACAATCACTGCCTGGCCGCCCTTTTTCACATGGCGACTAAAGAGTATCTTCTTAGCCTCAAAATACCGTTCCATGTCGCCATGGAAATCAAGGTGGTCTCGGCTGAGGTTAGTAAAAAGGGCGACATCAAAATTTATGCCGTTTACCCGGCCCTGCTCCAAGGCATGGGACGAGACCTCCATAATCACGTGGCTGACGCCGGCAGCGGCCATCTCAGCCAGCAGGCTCTGGAGTTGGACGGGGTCCGGCGTCGTGTGGCTCGCCTCCCGTGTTGTCCCGGCGAACCTGAAATTTACGGTACCGATCACTCCGGGTCTGCCGCCGGTCTCATGGACAATCTCCTCAAGCAAATATGAGCAGGTCGTCTTGCCATTGGTTCCGGTAATACCGACAACGATCATTCTCTCAGCTGGTTTGCCGTAAAAAGCAGCGGCCATCTGCCCTAAGACCGTGGTGGTATCCACAACCTTAACCACCGGCACCTCAA
>JBFFIS010000333.1:0-3167 GCA_041556375.1 Desulfurivibrionaceae bacterium
AGTCCATTGGCACCTTGGCCGGTGGTATTGCCCATGATTTCAATAATATCCTGACTATCATTCTGGGGTATGCGGAAATGGCCTTGGATGCTCAGCGCAGCGGTGAGCAAGTAGAAGCGGATATCACCCAGGTTCTTGAGGCAGGGAATCGTGCCAAGGAGTTGGTCAGGCAGATTCTCACCTTCAGTAGGCAGACTGAGCATAACGTCCAACCTGTGCAGCTCCAGCCGATTCTTGTGGAAGGACTCAAGATGCTGCGGTCATCCATTCCGACAACCATCGATATCAGAGAGAGTATTGATGCGCAATGTGGCGAGGTGCTGGCTGATCCGACCCAGATCCATCAGGTGCTGATGAATCTCAGCACCAATGCTTACCATGCCATGCGTGATGAAGGCGGCACTCTGGAGGTCGAGCTGGGGCAGGTGGAGTTGAGCGCCAATGATTTCGATAGCAAGAAGGCCTTGGCGCCCGGCCCCTATGCCCGTATTGTCATCAGTGATACCGGGGTCGGCATGGATTCTTCGACCAGGGAGAAGATATTTGAACCCTATTTTACCACCAAGGCTCCAGGGGAAGGAACCGGTCTTGGCTTGAGCATCGTGCATGGCATCATCAAGAGTTTTAAGGGTGAGGTAACGGTTTACAGCGAACCGGGCAAGGGCACGACTTTTCACATCTACCTGCCTGTTGTCACCTCCGGGCTTGATCAGGGCGAGGCCGTGATGGGTCAGGATATTCCCCGTGGTCATGAGCACGTATTATTGGTGGATGACGAGCGGGAAGTTGTCCACATTTTGGACTATATGCTCCACAGTCTTGGCTACAGGGTGACCGCCTGCACCGATAGCCGGGAGGCCCTTGAGGCCTTTAAACAGAAGCCGGAGGTCTTTGACCTGGTTATTTCCGACATGACCATGCCTTTTATGGGCGGTGCTGAATTGGCCCAGCGGCTTTTAACTATCAGGGCCGATCTGCCCATTATCCTCTGCACCGGCTTTAGCGAAACCATGAACAGGGACAAGGCCCTCAGTATGGGAATGCGGGAGATGGTTATGAAGCCGGTGTTGAAAAGTGAACTGGGCCAAAAGATCCGTAAGGTTTTGGATGGCGGCTGATAGGCCTGTTAAGGCGCCTTGGTTGGCTTGTCACAGACGGCCTTGACGAAGTTGCGGGTAAAAACATCCTGCCAGCCGGCATAGGCCATGGCCATATCCACATGCCAGGCATCCCGTTTACCATGGCGGTCAGCACTCCAGAGCCGCATCTTGCTGTTATCAAAGAGTTCGTCTAAGGGCTGGTAGATCACATCGTTTAAGAGTGACAGCAGCTCGTCTACCGTGGGGAGCCTCCAGTTCTTGAAGCCCCCCAGTGCTTCTCTGTTAAGTTGATCAATATAGTCCTGGGCACCACGGTGGGTAATGGGGTACCTGCTGCCGCTTCGTTGCCAGCAGAGGCCGGTTGCCTGGTCGCAGACCACGGAGTCGCCTTCGGCCTGCAGGCAGTTTTCCAGATAGTTCAATGGTTGTGATCTGTTGTCTAGGCCCATAAAGCTGCGGGCCTTGCCGCCCCAGATATTTGTCGGTTTCTTGCGCAGGCTGATCGGCGGGCATGATGTCCTGCGGTTTGAGGCCGATTTTTTCTTCCGGCGGACATCCTCTTGCCAGTGGACCTGCAGGTGCTCGAGGCCACTCTGCATGTCGTCCGCCTCTTGAAAACGTTGAGCCGGATTGAAATGGAGGGCCTTGGTGAAAAAGATGTCCCAGTTCTGGTCATAGAGGGGATTGATGGCGCTCAAAGAAAACTGGGCCATGCCCGGCAGCAGGCCGGTGAGCATGCGGTAGAGGAGGACCGCCGCCGAATAGAGGTCGGCCCTGCCGTCGACGTGATCAGAATCCCTGATCTGTTCCGGCGCGGCATAGAAGGGCGAGCCCACCTGGATATTGTCAGGGCCGGAAAAGGAGGTGGTGGCGGTCAGGGCCATGCCGAAGTCGCAGATTTTCAGCTGGTCATCGTCGCCAATCAGCAGGTTCTGAGGCTTGACGTCGCGATGGATGATTGCATTATGATGCAGACAGGCCAGGCCGGAGAGGAGCTGCCGGCCATAATGGATAACCTTGTCGGGGCGGATCATTCGTGAGCGGTTCTCAAGGCGAAAGTCTTCGCCAATCATGTCGCCGAGATTGCGCGGGAAATACTCCATGACAAAGAAGGGCCGGCCCTGGTCATCTTCATTAAAATCCCAGACATCGACAACGGCCGGATGCTTGATGGCCGCCATGGTCATGGCCTCGGCAGTGAAGATTTCCTTCAGGGTGTCCGGGCCCATTACCATCTCCATGCTCTCAAAAGGATCAAGGAGTTTGATGGCCACCACCTTGTTGATCACCGGGATAATGGCCTTGTAGATGGCGCCCATGCCGCCTTTGCCCAATTTGCGAATGATATGATAGCGGCCGATTTTCTGCATGGCGTCGAGGCTACGTTCCTTTAGAGAAGACGACTGGCGTTGGTGCCGTGGAAGCCGAGTTTTTTGAGCAGGGCTACGGTTTTGTCGACATCATACTGCAGGGCCCGGATTTCCAGGGAGTTGGAGTCGGTATCCCACAGGCCGTACTTGGCCTTGTTGCTCTTGCCGTCGCGGGGTTGGCCGACACTGCCGACATTATTGATATGGCGCCACTGGCTATTAAGAACCACCCTGCCGATCTCAGGCTTTTCTGACCAGTAGGTGTCATCCGCCGCATAATAGCGGCCAAAGGCGTGGGTATGGCCGTAAAAACAGTATTGTTCCGGGTAGCTGGCAAAGGTCCTTTCCAGTCTGGTTGGCGAGGGGTTTTGGAGGTAGACGGTCACCGATTCCGGCGGGCAGCCATGGACGAAGCGGCAGTTGTTTTCCACCCGGAAAGATGGCAGGCCACTTGAAAAGGCAAGGGTCTCGGGGCTCATCAGTTCTTTGGTGAGTTCCAGGGAATGTTGGACCACGAAGTTAAGACGGCCGAGGTAGGTCTCGCTCTTTAAGGCCAGCTCGTGGTTGCCCGTGATGGATTTGGCCCTCCGGGCCATCAGGGCCTGGACCGTTTCTTCCGGCTGGGGGCCATAACCGATATTGTCGCCGAGGGTATAGATCTGGTCGACACCATGCTGGTCAATATCGGCCAGCACGG
>JBFFIS010000334.1:0-3149 GCA_041556375.1 Desulfurivibrionaceae bacterium
CCTCAAAATTGGTCATGGACACCTGATCAAAGGATTTACCGCGGGTAAAGTTGAACCTGTTATCCGCCTCCTCTTTGGCTTCACCGGTAATATAGGAGTGGATGTTGTTTGCTGCTTTGCGGGCCGAAACTACGGTCTGTATGACAGTCCTGGAGCCTGACACGCAATCACCGGCGGCATAGACACCAGGTACTGAGGTCAGAAAATCGCGCGGTGAGGCTTTAATGGTATTTTTGGGCGAAATAGCCAGTTGGCCTTCAAGTTCGCCGCCAGTGAAAGAGCCGTCACAGGCCATCTGTCCCAGGGAGGAGACGACGGTATCGACAGTAATGGAATTATTTGAGTTAGGAACGGCCTCAGGGTGCCTGGTCCCCTTATCGTCAGGTTCGCCAAGGCGCATACGAACCAATTCGAGCTTCATCTTGCCCTCAACATCCTTAACCTGAACCGGAGCGGCCATAAGCAGGAACTGGACCCCTTCACCAATGGCCTGGCGGATGACACGCTGATTGGCAGGCATCTCCTCCTGGGCCCTATGGAATATGACGGTAACCTGCTCTACCCCTTGGCGAAGCAAGGTGCGAGCGCATTCCATGGCAATATTATTACCGCCGATAACAGCAGCAGTTTTGCCATAATTATCAGTTTTACCAATGGCCACCGATTTAAGAAATTCTGTGGCCCGATGGACCATAGGCAGCTGGCATCCAGGTACGTCAAGGCGAACATCGACGCCGGCGCCAGTAGCTATAAAGGTGGCATCATAGCCTTGATCAGTAAGATCCTGCAGGGTGAAGTCTTCGCCCCACTTCTGGTTAAGGCGTACGGATATCCCCATTTTCATAATCATATTGGTCTCATAATCGAGAACCTTGCGGGGGATCTTATAGTCGGGAATACCATAGCGCAGCATGCCGCCAAGCTTGGGATTTGCCTCAAAAACCGTGACATTATGACCCTTTTGGGCCAAAAAATATGCTGCAGTCAGTCCGGCCGGTCCGCCGCCGATAACAGCGACACGCTTGTCTGTAAGCTTCTCCCTGGGAATACGCAGGTCAATATTATTTGTCATGCACCAGTCTGCGACAAAACGTTTCAGGTGGTTGATGGAGACTGGCTCATCAACCATGAGACGGCGACAACGCGTCTCACAGAATCGAGGACACACCCGCCCAACAGAAAAAGGGAAAGGGTTGCGATCCATGACCAGGCGCAAGGCCTCTTCATATTCGCCTTTGGCAACATGAGCGATATAGCCCTGGACGTTTAGTTGACCTGGGCATGTAAGATTGCAGGGGGCCTTGCAGTCACCAAAATGGCTGGCTGAGACAGCAGAAAGTCTGTCCTGACGATGCTTTGTCAGCTCTTTTGATTCCGTAGCAATTTTCATCCCGGCCTGAGCAACCGTGGCGCAGGAACGGACGAAATTTTCAGAACCTTCCACTTCCACAACGCAGAGTTGACAAGGGATATCACTATGTTTGCCATTAACATGACAAAGTGTAGGAATATGGATCCCCGAGCGCTTCGCTATTTCAAGGATAGTCAGGCCTTCTTCGGCAATGATTTCAGAGCCATCTATCTCTAAGGTAATCGTCGACATGATTTTTTTAAGAATGCAGGATTCGGAATAGAGTAGTCAGAGTTAGAATGGTGGAGCCTGGTATCAGCCATGGCTCCCCATTCTTATTTCTGAATTCTTTCTTCTTTAAGGTGTGTTGCTTATGCTGCCGGTTTCCATTCTTTCAGGAAAGCTGGCAGATGTCCGGCCTCACGGGGACCAATAGTGATGGTCCAACCTGGGAGCTCTTCTTCAAGCTCACCCTTCATTGAGGCGAGGTAACCAGGGATAATAAGATCACGATGCTTAACCTTATCCTCAACACCGGCCTTCTTCATGAACTGAGCAATAAGGTCAGCACCGAATTTGCCAGCTGCCCAGGCAGTGAGAACAGACAATCCCTCAGTATCCTTAATCAACAGCCAAGAAGGAACGTTGGCACCTTCAATCTCGCCGGAGACGATAAAGTAGGTCAGAGAGAAGTTACAGGTGATCAGTACCGGAGAGTTCTCGTCAGGTCCGTTGATATTGTAGACATCCTCCTGAACAACCATGGGACGCTGGGGATCAGTAAAGATGTTAAGCTGCTCGAGAAGCAAGGGGAAAAGGATATCGCCCTGCAGATCCGAGAGGACAATGATGCCGGCATATTTAGCCATAACAACAGAGGCGATCATGGCCTCCATCATCGGATCATCTGTCATTTCACAGGGAAAGGTAATGGTCGGAAAGCCGAGAGGCTTATACTTGCTGTTCACTGCGGCCCGACGGGCAACGATATTATCCTCAAAGGCGGCACGCAGAGTACGAGCACCGGTATCGATCATCAGATCCTTCAGGCCTTCAGCCTGGGCCTTTTCAGATACCTCGATAAGGTTATCGATATTGCTACCCTTACAACCTAAGGCGCAACCGGTATCCTTAGCAACCGCTGCCATATCGGTGACATTTGAGTCAGTAGCACCAAAAAGCAGGGGTTTACGATCTCCACAAATTTTGGCAGCAGCGGTCATATTGCCGGCATCTTCAGTCATAAGAATGATGTTGGCATCAGGAGCGCTGTCAAGAACCTTCTGAGTCAGGGCTGTAAATTTGCCCTGATCACCATCACTATCCTTGATAGCAATGAGGTCAGCCTTGAGGTTAACTCCAACACGGTCATAGCGCAGGGTCTTGAAGCGCTCGACACGGCCATCAACATCACCTTCAGCCATGTCGGTAGTAACGAGAACCGCGATACCTGTAGGATTTTCAAAGCGCTTTTCATGGCGATACAGGCATGTCTCTCCACCAGCCTTGAAGGCAGTGTCGCCGCCACCAATCTGCACGGTACGAATAGGAGGTGCGGAGGCCTCGCCAATGGTGGCCTTTGCCTCGTCGCTGACGTAGGGACATTCGCCGATCTCAGCCTGACCTGAAGCAACCTTCATTGCAAAGGCAAGACAGGTAGGAATTTGACACTCGCCACAATTTTTCTTGGGGAGCATTTTGAGGATCTGGATACCAGTTAAAGCCATTTTCTAGCCCTCTCTAATTTATATAAAAACAATCTTAATTAATCATTTACTACCAAGGAATGAAGGTCAGC
>JBFFIS010000335.1:0-3137 GCA_041556375.1 Desulfurivibrionaceae bacterium
AAGCCGGCCGGGGTTTCAAGTTGTCTGCTCAGGGCGTCAAGGAGCACCTGGCCTTTAATACCAAACTGTAGCGCCCCTAGGTACTCTCCTTGGTAAAAGACGGGTTGTACCACCCGGTATTGCAGACCGACATAGCCGGTGGTAAATCCTGATCGCTGGCGGTGGTCTCTGTTAACGGCGGCCACGTCGGGGCGCATCTGGCTGACATCCTGGCCGAAATTTTCAGGGAGATGGACGCGGAGAAAGGCGGTGTTGTCCGGCAGAATCCACCCCATGGTGGCAAAGTAGGGATTTTCCTTTTGGAGCAGGTCGAAAAATGGCTTACTCAGCCTTTGGAGGCGCTCCCTGTCCCTGGTGGCAAAGGCCTTAACGACCTCTTTCCTGGTCTTGTTGGATTTATAATTAATAAAACTTTTGATGCGCCGGGCGTATTGCCGGCTGGTCTGGTCAATGATGGCTTTTGCCACAATGTCGGCGCTTTCAGCCTTGGTGGAAATAATACTCTGCAGGTTCTGGCGGTTTTGTCTGGCGAGCAAGGTCAGGAAGATGGCACAGATGGTCAGGATGACCAGCATCACTGCTGTGATGACTTTCGCTCTGGTGCTCATTAGGGGGTGCTCGCCATTATTTCGGCTGATGGGGCGACAGGATGCAGCGCGTGAGAAAGGAGTTTAGGCATCTGAGAGTGAGAAGGTTGTCTCTGCGACAAAGAATTTTTTCAAGTATAGGTTGGTTACCTATTGAATGCAAGCAGGAAACGAGAACACCTTGTCAGGTCGAAAAAGGTTGGGATGGGAAGAAATTTTCCTAGCATAGCAAGGAGTTTTAGTTTTTTATGTACGAGCTGTCGTCGTGGCCCACAGGGAACTTATTTTTTACCTAGGAATAATATTTATGGCTTTTCACGGAGAGATCTCTAAATTTTTTCCGCCCGATCTTCTTGAGTATCTGGCGTCATTCGGTAAAGACGGTGTATTGACGGTCAAGGAGCCGGAACCGTTGCTGATCACCATTAAGGATGGCTGCGTGGTGGATGCCTTTTCCGCCAAGGCCGATGCCAAACTCCTGCGTACCCTCTTCCATCGCCAGGTCATTGATAAGGAAAAATATCAGTACATCGCCAAGGCCCGCTCGGAAACTTCCCTCTCTATCCGCCAGATTCTCAGCAAACTGGAACTCTTTGCCATGTCCTCCATTCTGGCCGAACTTATCATGACTGTCGAGGAGGTGGTTTTTCAGTTTTTCCTTTTGAAATCAGGAACCTTTACCTTTAATGAAACGGTTATCGAGCATGATGTCTCCGGCACCAGGCTCTATCCTGTTGATTTGATGTACGAGCTGACCAGTCGGGTCGATGAGTGGAATGAGTATCAGGCGACCCTGGGCAGTATGTTTCAGGTGGTGTCGTTGACCGATACGGGGCGAGAGGCGGAGCCGGCCAACAAGAGTGAAGATACTATTTATCGGATGATCAGTGGTGATATCACCATTGAAAAGATCGTTAATCAGTCCCCTCTGCCCCGATTTTACGCCCTGAAATATATCGCCAACGGCGTTCGCAAGGGCTGGTTTGACCTGGGCGGCAATGAGGAGACCACGAGCCCGGCCCCGAAAAAACAAGGGTACAGCCAGTCTAATCTCTTTTTGGATTTTAAACGCAGCTTCAAAGAGGTTTTACAGGCCGACAACATGCGGCGTAAGGTTGAGCATAGTCTGCTTTTTTGTAAGAACTATTTTGATGTCACTCTGATGTTGTCGGTGAAAAAAGGTAAACTGTTTCGCGGTCTGGCTTTTCGTAAGGATGGCCAGGGGCGTCTGCGTACCGAAGTTATTGCCAGCCAGCCGGCCATTGATACAGATCAGATTCTGGTCACGGCCTGCGAAAAAGGTCTGGCCTTTTTCGGCCAGGTGTATGGCAGTGAGTTTTTCGAGGGTCTCGTGGAACTGCCTGTTGAAGGCGAGTGCGGTTTGATACCCATTGAGATCGTTGGTGACAGCGCTAAGCTCATCTTTGCCGTCAACAGCAAGGAGAGCCGGGGCATGAGCCCCCTGCATTTTCTCGATCTTCTCTCCTGGCTCATTGCCCCGGCCCAGACGGCAAAACTTAGCAGTGAGGCCGAGGTTGGCATGCCGGAAAATATCGGTGAGGACAAGGCTACCAAGCTCATTGCCCTAACTGACGCCCTGCCGCCCATGCCCCATGTCGTGGGCCAGGCCCTGAAGCTCATTGCTGATCCGGAAAGCTCCCTGGAAGAGCTTACAGGCGTCCTGGGGCAGGATCCGTCTCTGCTGGCCATGATTATCAAGGTCAGTAACTCGGCCCTGTACAGCACCGGCCAGGAGATCAGCTCTCTGCAGACGGCCATCACCAAACTCGGGGTTAATATTGTCCGCAGTCTTGTGCTCACCGCCTCCACCCAGTCCGTCTTTCCCAAGGACGATGTTAAGATTGGCCGTTACGGTAAGGCGCTCTGGGGCCATTCTAAGGAGTGTAGCCTGGCGGCCCGCCGTCTGGCCCAGAGTGTCGGTTATCCAGATCCGGAGGAGGCCTTTGTCGGTGGACTCCTCCACGATATCGGGCGGTTGGCTATCCTCATGGGGTACCCGGATGAGTATGCCGAGGTCGACAGGCTGAGTTGTGCCGGCGAGAAACGCCTTGTTCAGGCCGAGCAGGATCTACTTGGTTTTGATCACACGGTTATCGGCCAGATGTTGGCCCAGAAATGGCGCATGCCCTCGGGCCTTCTGGCCTGTGTTGAACAGCACCACCGTCCCCAAGAGGCCACGGATAATTTTAAGATTCTGGCCAATATTACCGCCATGGCTGATTACCTCAGTATCCAGGTGGGTAAGGCTCCCGGTTTTAAAGAGCTGGACGAGTGGCAGGATATCAGTGTGGTCCAAAAGGAACTTGGCCTGGCTGACGCCGAGCTTGCTGATCTCAAAAAACAGCTGCACGAGGATTTCCGCCAGGTGGACATCTTTGATGTTGGCTGAAAAAACTCAGCTTTTTCTATTGCCCTTTCCCAAAATTTTGTCTTTCTCCACGCCTCTCTTCTTTGCCTGCGGTCGGATTCATGCTAGGCTGCCCTATTAAAGGGAGAGAGGCATCATTTATGAATATTCATCTGCAGGAA
>JBFFIS010000336.1:0-3136 GCA_041556375.1 Desulfurivibrionaceae bacterium
CAGGGCTTTTTACCAAATTCCAATCATAGCCGAATAGAGTGTCGAAATAGCCCATGTCCCACTTGGTCGGGGTGGGGTTCCAGGCCCCTTCGATGCCGCTGCTGATCGTGTCATCGCCCTTGCCGCTACCGAAGCTGCTCTTCCAGCCCAGACCCTGCTGCTCAAGAGGAGCGCCCTCAGGTTCCGGGCCTACATGCGACGCATCGCCTGCGCCATGGCATTTGCCGAAGGTGTGGCCGCCGGCGACCAGGGCGACGGTTTCCTCGTCGTTCATACCCATGCGCCCGAAGGTCTCGCGAACGTCTTGGCCGGAGGCGACCGCATCCGGTTCGCCGTTTGGCCCCTCCGGGTTGACGTAGATCAGCCCCATCTGCACGGCGGCAAGGGGGTTCTCAAGGTCCCGGTCGCCGGAGTAGCGCTGGTCACCGAGCCACTCGTCCTCTTTTCCCCAGTAGATGTCCTCTTCCGGCTCCCAGATGTCTTCGCGGCCGCCAGCAAAGCCGAAGGTCTTAAACCCCATCGACTCTAAGGCACAGTTGCCGGTGAGAATCATCAGGTCGGCCCAGGAGATTTTGTTGCCGTATTTCTGTTTGATCGGCCAGAGCAGGCGGCGGGCCTTGTCAAGGTTGACGTTGTCGGGCCAACTGTTCAGAGGCGCCAAGCGCTGGTTGCCGGTGCCGGCGCCGCCACGGCCGTCACCGGTGCGGTAGGTGCCGGCACTGTGCCAGGCCATGCGGATGAAGAGTCCGCCGTAATGGCCCCAGTCGGCTGGCCACCAGTCCTGCGAGTCGGTCATCAGCGCATAGAGGTCCTTCTTCAAGGCCTCCAGGTCGAGCTTTTTGAATTCGTCGGCGTAGTTGAACTCCTCGCCCATGGGATTGGACTTGTTGGAGTGCTGACGCAGAATGTTAAGGTTCAACTGGTTTGGCCACCAGTCTCGGTTCGAGGTGCCTTTGCCTGCGACTTGTTTGCTCGTTTTGCCCGTTACCGGACACTTGCTGTTTTCACTCATCTGGAGTCCTCCTTTTGTTAGCTAGATATCGATTCGCCCATCTTATAATAAATGGGATCAAAATTGGAAGCCTTACTCGCTGCTAGTTTTTCTTTAATAATAACTATTCTTACTTAAAGGGTAAAAAAAACGGCCGGGACTAGCCCTTGCCTGTGCAGGTAGTGCAGATCCCTTCCAGGGTAGCATTCCTCTTGGTAACCTTACCCCAGCCCTCAAGGCCGCTCGGCATTTTTAGGGTATCAAGGTCCTCCCAGGTGAAATCGGTTATAGAACCGCAGTTGGTGCAGACGGCATGGTGGTGGCATGTCATCTTGGCCTCAAAGCGAGCCTGACTCTCCACGGTTTGCACACGGGTGATAAGGCCATGTTTTTCTAAGGTTGCTAAGGTCCGATACACCGTATCCAGGGAGATGGTGGGCAGTATTTTGATAATGCGCTTATAGAGCATTTCGGCTGAAGGATGGTCCTTGGCCTGGGCCAGTTCGCGGTAGATCTCCAGGCGTTGATGGGTCACTTTGAGATCTGCCTGACGGCAGGCATTTTCAAATTCTGTCATCATCAGCGATAGGGTATGTGGCGTTGGTTTCTTCATATCGACCTTGTTAGTAATAATTCTTATTTCCACAAAGTATGGGATTTGTGTGGTGTTGTCAAATATATTTTTTACTTCTGTACTCAAGGCTCTTTTTTCGCAGAATAATACACGCTGTATTGCAGATTTTTTTCTGACCATGCTTTATGATGGCTGCCATGAAAGACATTAACCAACAACAAGTGACCCCAAGCCATTACGGCTGGTATGTCGTGGCTGCCGGCACCTTATGTGTCTTCGCCTGCCTGGGTCTAGGCCGCTTTGCCTTGGGGATGTTGCTCCCCTCCATGGCTGAGGCTCTGACACTCTCCTATGGCCAGATGGGTTTTATAGGTACGGCCAATTTTTGCGGCTATCTGCTGGCGGTGCTGCTGTGTGCCAGGTTATCCAAGAGGTTTGGGGCTCGAAAGCTGATCGCCGCCTCTTTGGTGCTGGTAGGGCTGTCCATGCTCCTCATTGGTCTGGCAACCAATTTCTATCTGATCACTCTTTTGTATGTTCTCACCGGCATGGGGAGTGCCTTGGCCAATGTGTCGATCATGGCTTTGATTTCAGTGTGGTTTGCCGGCAATTCGCGAGGACGGGCCGCTGGTTTTGTCGTCATCGGCAGCGGCTTTGCCATTATGATCTCCGGCAAGCTCGTTCCCTATCTCAACTCGTTGAGCAGTGATGGCTGGCGCCTGAGTTGGTGTGTGCTGGCTGGGCTTGTCCTGGCAGTGGCGGCCATCTGTTTTATGGTGCTGCGAGATCGCCCCCAGGACCTCGGCCTGCAGCCGGTGGGCTGGAGGCCTGCTGATACTGATGAATATGGGGCCAGCCTTGGCACATCGCTGGAGGTCCGCTCCGGTCTTATCTATCACTGCGCCGCCATCTACTTTCTCTTCGGCTTCACCTACGTGATCTATGCCACCTTCATTGTGACCACCCTGGTCCAGGAACGGGGGATGAGCGAGGCCATTGCCGGCAACTTCTGGGCCTGGGTCGGTTTTTTGAGTCTCTTTTCCGGGCCGGTGTTCGGCACCATTTCTGATCGGTTTGGCCGCAAACAGGCCTTGATTGCCGTGTTCACCATCCAGTCCCTGGCCTATCTCTTTATCGCTCTTAGAATGGGTGATATCTTCCTCTACCTCTCCATCGGCTGTTACGGCATTGTGGCCTGGAGTATCCCGTCGATTATGGCGGCCATGGTCGGTGATTATGTCGGGCCCCAACGGGCCGTCCACGTCTTTGCCTTTGTCACCTTTATCTTTGGACTCGGCCAGGTGCTGGGACCCTTTGTTGCCGGCATCCTGGCGGAGATCTCCGGCAGTTTCAGCAGCAGCTACCTGCTGGCCTTTGGCTTGGCTATGGTGGCCGGGGTTCTGTCTTTTTTCTTGCCGGCCCCAAAGAGGGCTTGAATGAGGGGCTCAGGTGCTTGAGGACAAGAGCCGTAGGGGCTTGTGATGGAGCGCGGTGTTGTCTGACGAATTGAGGAGTAGGGCGGCGCGACAAAAGAGCCTATTGAGAAAATGGGCCATGGTGATCAGGCACCA
>JBFFIS010000337.1:0-3132 GCA_041556375.1 Desulfurivibrionaceae bacterium
CATGGGCTGTCGAACAATTGGGGCTTAGTGATCAAGAAGAATAGGTTCTATTGGGAAATATTAAAAGGATGCAAATCGCTCCACATTAAGATGCTTCCTGATAATGTCAGGTTTAGTAAGGCCGGAGAGGGCTTTTTGTTTACCCTGGTCATTGAGAGCTTGGCAGAAATTGCCCCCCTTTAAGCCGCCACTCTGGCCGGGCGATCACTGGTCAGTGAGGGTCACCGGGGTGATAAAACCCTCCGGCTTGATGGCCAGTACCGAGCAGTTGAGCTGGTTAAGAATAGACTCGGCGGTATTGCCCATCAGAAAACCGGGCAGGCCGGTGCGGGCCACGGTGCCCATGACTACAAGCTCCACCTCCAGCTCCTCAGCAAGCTTTGGAATAACCTGATCGGCATGGCCCTCCAGCATGTGGACCTCGAGGTGGATATAGTCCCGCTCCTTGTCGCTGAGCAGGCCATTGAGCTGGTTCTCAAAGGCCTTATGCCGTTTTTTGATCTCCTCTCTCTGGGTATTGATCCACCTTTCAACCTCCTCCTTCTGGGACTTGAAGCGAAAGGAGGTGAGCATGCTTTTACCCACCACATGCCAGGCATGGACAATGTGCAACTCGCTGAACTGGGCAAAGGCCAAAGAAGAGGCCATTTCCAGAATTTGCCTGTTGAGGGCGTCCATTTTTTCGTCATCGTCTGAGGGTTCGATATCAACGGCCGCCAGAATACGGCGGTACTTCTCCTTCTCGCCCGGCTTCAACAGCCAGACAGGGCAGGGGCATTTCCGCAACAGACGCATATCAGGCGACCCCAAAAAAATCCTCTGCACAGCACTTTGCTCCTGGGCTATTTTCAAAACCAGATCATGGCCCTGCTGCAGAACCTTGCGGATTATGACCAAAAATGGGGTCCCACGGGCGACATCAATGACCACAGGCACCTCCGGGCTCACAGCGGCAACAGCCTCTTCAAGCTCCCGGTGCCGTTCCGTGATCATCTCCTGCTGGAGTTCGCTGGACAAACTCGCCCCCATGATCCGCGGCATATCCAGGGGTATATCAGGCAGAATATCCATGACCGTCAACCGGGCCTGGTTGGCGGCAGCAAGGTCAACAGCCCGTTTCAGGGCGATTTGCTGTTCGTCGTTTCCAGTAAGGACCAAAAGAAGATTTTTAAAGCGTCGCATAACCAAAGCTCCCTGCTTGTTATCAAGATTTCCCTGTCTTTTATCGCCATTGTTCTATATTAATGTGTAGATGCCTTGCGGGAAAGTCAAGGAACTATCCTCCTCCCCTCCCCTTTAGACAACGTCGACCGCTACACCGTGACACCATGACCGAACAAAACCTGGCCGCCCTCAAGGGAATTACCGTTCTCCTTGCCGACGATGAAGAGATCAACCGCCTTCTGGTCCAGGCCATCCTTGGTGAAGCAGGCCTTGATGTCACCGTTGTTGATGATGGCCAAGAGGCCCTGACGGCGGCAGCCAACAGACATTTTGACATCATCATCCTTGATATTCAGATGCCTGTTGTTGACGGCTTTGAGGCCTGCACCCTGCTCCGGCAGATGGAGGGCCAGGCAGCGTGTTCAACACCGATCATAGCCATGACCGCCCACGGCAACGCCAATTTTCGCCAGCAATGCCTGGAGCACGGCTTTAACGATTATATCGCCAAACCCTTTAAGAGCGAAAAACTCCTCGCCAAAATCACCGACCATTCCCCCTCTACTTCCGTGGCCGTGGCCTGACCCCGCGCCGTGCTTGGGCTGTGAGAGGATCATCGGGCCAGAAGTGTTTGGGATAGCGGCCCTTGAGTTCTTTTTTCACCTCCTGATAGGTGTTCTGCCAGAAGCCCTTAAGATCCTGGGTTACCTGAATAGGGCGCTGGGCCGGCGACAGCAGGTGGACAACAACCGGCACCCGGCCTTGACAGACGGTGGGGGTCTCCTGCATACCGAACATCTCCTGCAGACGCACAGCCAGGATGGGGGGGCTGCCCGGCTCATAGCGTAATTTTATCCGCGACCCGCTGGCCACCTCCAGATGGCTGGGGGCCAGGCGCTCAAGCTCCTGAAGCTCTGCCCAGCTAAAGCGCGACGACAAGATGGTGAGCAGATCAAGCTTCTTCAAATCATCAATCCGCACCATGCCCTCGACATAGGGGGCCAGCCAGGCCAGGTCCGTGCTGAGATCGTCATCTGCCATGGCCGGCCACGCCTCGGGCAGCCAGGTGTGCAGAAAATTCACCCGGGCCTGTAAGGCCCGGCTTTGCTTGGTCCAGGGCAGACAATCGATGCCCAATAGGCCAAGACCCTCTAAAAAACAGGCGGCCACTTCCTGGCCAGGGGCCTGTTGCCACCTCTGCCTGCCCAGAACAATACTGCCGATGGTCGTTGTTATCCAGGCCTCCACCCGCCGCTTTTCCTGATTCCAGACAACCTCTTTTTCCTGGCCGACAAGCTGAGGATGATCCGCTCTGAGCTCCTCTTCGCTGA
Organism: Desulfurivibrionaceae bacterium; assembly: GCA_041556375.1. Taxonomy (GTDB): domain Bacteria; phylum Desulfobacterota; class Desulfobulbia; order Desulfobulbales; family SURF-16; genus BM506. The sequence continues at coordinate 2,496 of JBFFIS010000337.1, forward strand.
CGGCGGCGGCCAGATAGATACGGCCCTCCTTGGCGCCGGCATCCAAATGGGGGATAACCAGCAGAGGCCAGGAGATCAGAGGGTCATGATCAGCCAGGCGGGCCCGGCGGCCCGAGGCCAGCAAATAATGGCCGGCACCCGAACTTTGCTGAGCGCCGACGCGGTCCGGATAGGCATGGGCCAAAAGGTTGCCGGCCTCACTGAGATCACCATTACCGCTCTCTCTGGCCAACAGTGCCCGGTACATGGTGGCCTCACGGTCCACCCGGCGGCAGGCGCCAGGATCCGCACCCCGGGCCTTGGCCTGGCTCAGCCCTTGCCGGCGCCAAAGGCCAAGGAGCTGCAAGCGCAGCTCGAGATCGGCGCTCTCCCTCTGGGCCGGGCCGCGAAGAAGGTCGCGGTTGGCCAAAATCGCCGCCAGGTCGCAGGCCAGGCCGCCTTGGCCCTTTTCCTCGCCCTTGATCAATAGCAGGCCGAGACGGGGGTGAAGAGGCAGGGCAGCCAGCCTTTTACCGAGATCGGTGAGCAGACCGTGAGAGTCCATGGCCCCCAGGCTGCGGAGCAGCTCCCGGCCACTCTCCACCTGGCTTGGGCGTGGCGGATCGAGCCAGGCGAGCTGGCCAGGATCGCTGACCCC
>JBFFIS010000338.1:0-3113 GCA_041556375.1 Desulfurivibrionaceae bacterium
ACATGTGTGCTTTGGTAATTATTGTCTCTCGTAACAAGAACGAAGCGATGCCAAATGGCATGAAGAATAACATAAATAGGAGAATGGTTATGTTGGCACGAGTAAATGATATTGAACGTCTCTTTGGGGCCCTGGATCTTTTTGGTTATGGAACAAGCCGCAGATCATGTGGTTGTTCACCCGCAATGGTGGGCAAGAGCCTAGCACCTTCCCGTACTCCACGGGTTAATATCTATGATACTGATGATAGTTTTGAGGTGAAGATGGAAATGGCTGGTTTTGCTAAGGAGGATGTCCATATCACCCTGCATGGCAATGAGTTGTTCATTGAAGCAAACCGCGAGGCCGAGTCTGCAGAGGGCTATAAGGCGCATCGTCAGGAGAGGATAAAGAGAACCCTTTCCCGTAAGTATACCCTGCCGTCAGAGGTGAGCCAGGATGCGGTTCAGGCCCATCTTGAAGATGGTATTCTTTCTATAACAATAGCCAAGGCCGAGGGGGCAAAACCCCGAGAAATCACCATCCATTAATGGCTCAAGGCGAGCAACGGTAAGGGTTATATATTAAAATTTAAATATAAGGACATGACAATGAATACAGCAACCATGACTCAGACAACGGAATCAGCCCCTGTAGTAGCAACAACCCCTCAATTGCAGCAGGTTACACCCCTTGTGGATATTTACGAAAATAATGATGAGCTTCTTGTTTTTGTTGAAATGGCGGGTGTACAAAAAGAGGATGTTTCTGTCACTGTAGAGGATGGCACCTTGTTTTTAAGAGGTGCGCAAAAGAATTTTGCTACGGGAACAACTCTATTTGAGGAGTTTTCAGCCGCAGAGTATCGCCGCACATTTAACCTGCCCCAATCTATTGATACGGAAAAATTGGCAGCAAAGATGGAAAATGGAGTTTTAAAAATTACCCTGCCGAAATCAGAGGCAGTGAAACCAAGAGTGATAAAAATAAGTCATGAGTAATGGGCATGTGCCTATGACGATTGGATATAGCGCTATGAAATGCTCATGGCCCAGGAGATAAGAGAATGCAACTTGATAAATTTACCGTAAAATCACAGGAAGCGCTACAGGCCGCGCAAAACCTGGCTGGCGAGCGTGGCCATCAGGAGATTCTACCCGAACACCTCCTGCTTATGCTTCTTGCTGAGACCGGTGGGGTGATTCTTCCAGTGTTACAGAAGATTGGGGTACACCCCAGTCAGCTGAGCGGACCTGTTGAAGAGGTTTTGGCCCGGCAACCCCGGGTCAGCGGCAGTGGCTTTGGGCAGGTGCATGGTTCTGAGCGTTTGCAAAAGCTGCTTGATGTGGCCTTTAAAGAGGCCTCTGCCATGCACGATGAGTTTGTCAGCCAGGAGCATCTCTTTCTCGCCATCATCCTTGAGAAGAAATCCCCGGTGGCTGCTGCTTTAAACAATGCCGGAGTGACAAAGGATGTGTTCTTAAAGGGACTGGCTGATATCCGTGGCAGTCAGCGGGTGACAGACCAGAACCCTGAGGAGAAGTATCAGGCCCTGGAGAAATATGCCCGTAACCTCACCGATCTGGCCAAACAGGGTAAGCTTGACCCGGTTATTGGTCGTGATGAAGAGGTCCGCCGTGTGGTTCAGGTCCTGAGTCGCCGTACTAAGAATAACCCGGTACTCATCGGAGAGCCCGGCGTGGGGAAAACCGCCATTGTTGAGGGACTTGCCCAGCGCATTGTTTCCGGCGATATCCCGGAGACCCTCCATGATAAACAGGTGATGGCCCTTGATATGGGTGCCCTTATCGCCGGGGCCAAATATCGTGGTGAATTTGAGGACCGCTTGAAGGCGGTACTCAAGGAGGTGGAACAGCGGCAGGGGGAGATCATTCTCTTTATTGACGAGATTCACACCCTGGTTGGCGCAGGTGCCGCCGAAGGGGCTATGGATGCCGGGAATATGCTTAAACCGGCTCTGGCCCGTGGCGAATTACACTGTGTCGGCGCCACCACCCTTAATGAATATCGCACCATTGAAAAAGATGCGGCCCTGGAGCGTCGCTTCCAGCAGGTTCTTGTGCGTGAGCCCTCGGTTGATGACACCATCGCCATTCTCCGTGGGATCAAGGAGAAGTACGAGGTGCATCATGGCGTACGCATCAAGGATTCGGCCACGGTGGCCGCAGTGACCCTTTCCAAGCGCTATATCTCCGACCGCTTCCTGCCCGACAAGGCCATTGATCTCATCGATGAGGCCGCCTCAAAGCTCCGCATCGAAATTGACTCCATGCCCACCGAGATTGATATGCTGGACCGGAAGCGGATTAAATTTGAAATTGAACGTGAGGCGTTAAAGCGGGAAAAGGATGCGGAATCCAAAGAGCGTCTGCTCGTCCTGGAGGAAAAACTGGCCAATCTCAATGAGGAGTTGACCAGTATGAAGGGCCACTGGTCCCTGGAAAAAGAGGTGATTCAAAATATCCGCCAGATCAAAACGGAAATTGATGAGGCCCAGATTGAGGCCCAGCAGGCCGAGCGTAATGGTGATCTGAGCCGTGTTGCTGAGATTCGCTATGGTCGTATCGAGGAATTAAAGAAGAAGATTGCCCTGCATAACGAGCAGCTGGCGGAGATTCAAAAGGATCGGCAGATGCTCAAGGAAGAGGTGTCTGAAACAGATATTGCCGGCGTCGTCGCCCGCTGGACGGGTATTCCGATGGATAAACTCCTGGAGGGCGAGAAGGAAAAACTGGTCAGTGCCGATACGGCCCTGGCCAAACGTGTCATTGGTCAGAAAGAGGCCATTGATGCCGTGTCAAATGCCATCCGCCGGGCCCGTGCCGGACTGCAGGACCCGAATCGTCCCCTTGGCTCGTTCATCTTCCTTGGCCCAACCGGTGTTGGTAAAACGGAACTGGCCCGCTCCCTTGCGGACTTTCTCTTTGATAGTGAGCAGGCCATGGTCCGCATTGATATGTCGGAGTTCATGGAGAAGCATTCCGTAGCCCGTCTTATCGGGGCGCCTCCGGGTTATGTGGGCTATGAAGAGGGTGGTTATCTCACCGAGGCGGTCCGTCGTCGTCCCTATTCGGTCATTCTTTTTGATGAGATCGAAAAGGCCCATCCCGATG
>JBFFIS010000339.1:0-3112 GCA_041556375.1 Desulfurivibrionaceae bacterium
GGCAGCCCCGATGTCAAGGAACTCTGGGACGCCTTACACTCCAGCCATAACGCCTTGCATCAGAAGGCCGGTGACGCACAACAACTCATGGCGGCCAAGAAGTTCACCGAGGCCATGGACATGACCCAAAAGACCATCCAACTCCACCTCAACTCCACCATCTCCATGCTTAATGAGCTGCGCTTTGAGGCGGAGGAAGACCTTTTAGGCATCCACAAGGCAAATGATATCTACAGTACCATCACCCTGCCGACTATGAAGGAGACCTTAAGTTCTATTGGCAAGATCAGAACATATATCACTGAAAACGTCATGACTGATAAGGCCATGCTGGCGGCGGGTAAAAACACCAGAAGCATGGTGACCATACTCAGCCTGATCACCCTGGCCATCGGTGTGGTGATCTCTCTGTTCACCTCGAAGAACATCATTAATCTGCTGACCACCGTGGTGGACACCATGGCCGAGGCCTCACGCCAGATCACTGCTGTTTCCGGCCATATCGCCTCTTCCAGTCAGACCATGGCTGCCGGCGCCTCTGATCAGGCGGCCAGCCTGGAGAACACCTCATCATCCCTTGAGGAGATCAACTCCCTGACCAAACAAAACGCTGACAACACCCAGCAGGCAGATACCACCATGGTGGGCGTCAAAGAGAATATGTCCTCGGCCGACCAGTCCATGACCCGCCTCAGCGAGTCCATGGCAGAGATCTCCAAGGCCAGTGAGGACACCCAGCGTATTGTCAAGACCATTGACGAAATCGCCTTCCAGACCAATCTGCTGGCCCTGAATGCTGCGGTTGAGGCAGCCCGTGCTGGTGAGGCGGGTGCCGGTTTTGCCGTGGTTGCCGATGAGGTCCGCAACCTGGCCATGCGGGCTGCCCAGTCTGCCGGTGAAACCTCAGCCCTCATTGATTCCACGGTGGACAAGATCCGTACCGGAACGCTTCTCACCAAGGAGACTAACGAGATGTTCCATGTCGCCAATGAGGCCTCCGAGAAAATCGCCACCCTGATTACCGAAATTTCCACGGCCTCCGGTGAGCAGGCCCGGGGTATCGACACGATCAACTCGTCAATCACCCAGATTGAAAACGTTACCCAGGACAATGCCGCCACCGCCGAAGAGACGGCCTCTGCCTCTGAGGAGCTGGCCTCGCAGATCATGGCCATGGACCAGACGGTTCGAGAACTTCAAGTCATGGTGGGCGGTCACGGTCAAAGGCAAACGCCGCAACCGGCAGCTCGACCTACTCGGAGAATTTCGGCAACACCTAAGCACCAACAACTGCCGGCCACTCCGCCCAGAAAAGCCAAAACAGCAGCAGAAGAAGCCATCCCCTTTGATGACGATGACTTTGAGGATTTCTAACCCTGACACCTTCTCTGCAAAGAGAAATACGTAAGCATAAAAAAAGGCTTGCCGGTCCAACGACCGGCAAGCCTTTTTTTATGCTCTTTATATTAATGAGGGGGAGCGCCGAAATCTCGCCCAGCCCCTCATTAGGCGAAGCGAGCAACACTAATTGCAGCTCTTCGCAATCCCTGGCAGCTCAACACTTAAGACCACAGGACCGCAAGCAAAGACAACAAAAACAGATGCCATGGGTATTGAAAAATGACTGAATTGGGCCAGTAGCGAAAAGGGAAAACTAAAATTTACCGAGGGCCGACCACAGTACACCGGCGGCGATGGCTGAACCGATCACTCCGGAGACATTAGGGGCCATGGCGTGCATGAGTAGAAAGTTGGAGGGGTCCTCCTTCTGGCCGACAGCCTGCACCACCCGGGCTGAATCCGGCACCGCCGAGACACCGGCGGCGCCAATGAGAGGATTTATTTTCTCTGTCAAAAAGAGATTCATGAATTTGGCAAAAAGCACGCCGCCTGATGTGGCGACCACAAAGGACAAGGCGCCAAGAACGAAGATAAAGATGGACTGGGGATTCAAGAAAATCTGGGCCTGGGTGGAGGCGCCCACCGTGAACCCCAGAAGGATGGTGACAATATCAATAAGGGCATTACGGGCCGAGTTGGCCAAGCGGTCGGTAACCGTTGATTCTTTGAGGAGATTGCCAAAAAAGAGCATGCCGAGCAGGGTCATCGAGCCTGGGGCCAGCAGGGCACAGATCAAAAAGGCAACAATAGGGAAAATAATCCGTTCCCGGCGCGACACCTGGCGGGGCGGCTTCATGTGAATACGGCGCTCCTCCTTGGTGGTGAGGAGATACATGATGGGCGGCTGGATCACAGGAACCAGGGCCATATAAGAATAGGCGGCTATGGCAATAGGGCCGAGAAGTTCCGGAGCGATCATTGACGACAGAAAGATGGCAGTGGGGCCGTCGGCGCCGCCGATAATACCAATGGCACCTGCCTGTTGAACGGAAAAACCGAGAACAATCGCACCGGCGAAGGTCAGAAAGACACCAATCTGGGCAGCCGCGCCCAGTAAAATGAGCTTGGGATTGGACAGCATCGTCGAAAAATCGGTCATGGCGCCGATACCAAGAAAGATCAGGGGTGGATAGATACCCTTGGTGACGCCGGCGTACAGATATTTGAGGACGCTGCCATCGTCATAGACGCTGAGCGGCATATTGGCGATGGGGGGAATATTACCGATCAAAACACCAAAACCGATGGGCACCAGCAGCAGCGGCTCGTAATCCTTGGTGATGGCCAGAACAATGAAGACCAGACCAATGACAATCATGATGGCATTACCCCACGTCATGTGGGCAAAACCAGAATTTGCAAAAAAGCTTGAAATATCCACAGGACTCCCGCCTACTCTATATCAATCATACCCTGGCCGTGGGTAACGGCATCACCCTGGCGCACCAGTATGTTCTTGACCACGCCGGAACGATGGGCGGTGATGATGTTCTCTAGCTTCATGGCCTCAAGCACCAGAAGCTTCTGCCCCTCCAGCACCTTGTCTCCGACACTGACACAGATCTCGAGGATATGGCCAGGAATTGGCGAAGAGATAAGCCCATCACCAACCGCAACGGCAGGGGCAGCAGCAACCGGTGACCGCACCGGCTGGACTGGGGTAGCAGCCCCCCTTACAGGGGTCTCAGAGCTGGCCTGAGTGGCAACGGGA
>JBFFIS010000340.1:0-3090 GCA_041556375.1 Desulfurivibrionaceae bacterium
ATAGGCTGTCACCATAATGATGGCAGGCCTGAAGGGCAGCTTGTCGTTGGCAAGTATCTTGCGGGCACACTCTATGCCGTTGAGGCCTGCCATCTGCCAATCACAGAGTATAAGTTGGAACGGCGCTCCGTCATCAGCGGCCTGGTCAATGAGGGCAAGGGCCTCTTCTCCGGAGCTGGCAATGGTGACCCGTAACGACAAGGACTCAAGAATGATTTTGAAGATCTTCTGGACGGTGGGGTTGTCGTCGACGACGAGAACCTCCATGCTCATCAGGTTTTCCGGAAGATGATCGGCGCAGGCAATGTTGGAGGCCGGGCGGTCAAAGGTGAGCTCAAAGCTGAAGGTTGATCCTTGCCCCAGCTCGCTGACAACCTGAAGGTTGCCTCCCATCATGCCGACCAGCAGTCTGCTGATGGTAAGGCCAAGACCTGTGCCGCCATACTGATTGCTTGTTGAGGTGTCAGCCTGGAGAAACGCCTCGAAAATTTTGTCCTGCTGATTGGCGGTCATGCCGATGCCGGTATCCATGACAGAAAAGCGCAGAGTGACACGATGATCATCTTTACTTACCAACTCGGTGCCAATAATGATTTCACCCATATCGGTAAATTTGGTGGCGTTGTTGACCAGATTGATAAGGGTCTGGCTCAGGCGCAAGGGGTCTCCTATCAGGTTTGGGGGCACTGCCGGATCGGTGGAAACAATAAGCTCAACATTACTCTGGCGGCCGTTAATGGCTGTAATATCCGTAACGTTTTGCAGAAGATCTTCGAGGTTGAATTCTCCCATGTTGAGCTCGAGCTTGCCGGCTTCTATCTTGGAGAGATCGAGGATATCGTTGATAATATCAAGCATGTTTCGTGATGCCTGATGAATCTTGCTTATGTAATCTTGTTGTTTTTGGGAAAGGGTCGTCTCCAGGGTAAGATGGGCCATACCAATAATAGCATTGAGAGGGGTACGGATTTCATGGCTCATATTAGCCAGAAACTGGCTTTTTAAGCGGTTAGCGTTTTCTGCCATCCGGCTGGCCTCTTCGATCTCAATATGGCGGATCTGTTTTTCCAGAAGCCGTTTTTGGTTGAGAATTTCCACGCCGCGTTGGATGATGGTCTGCATCTCCTCACGATCATAGGGTTCAGTGAAGATGTGATAGACATGGGCCAGGTTGATGGCAGTGATACAGGTCTCCGGGTCAACCTGGTCAAGAACGAGGATGCGAAAGACATCTTGAAAGCTGGCGCGAATTTCGGAAAAGAAATTTATGATCGAGCCGTCTGTTAATTTAAGGGCGCCAATCACGGCCTGGACATCATGTTGACAGAGGAGGGCATTGCCTTCATCGGCAGAACCTGCCGTCAAAACAGCAAGGTTGGAGCTGAAGGTGTCCGTGAATGCTTGGCGTTTGTCAGGGTTGCCATCAAGGTAAAGAACGCACGGTTTATCAGGAGCTTGGGGACTCATGAGCAATACCTTTCTGGACGGGAATTATGTTTTGTTGGACTACGTTTTTTGGTCAAAGGAATCCTTACATATTGATGATATGTCTTTTCGGATTGATACGTCAATTGTTTAGGTTTTGCTACAGGGCTGAGGCCAAATTATTCAGGATATTGGGAAGGAGAACAGGGGGCTAAACTGGTTCAAAACCGATTTTTCTGATGGCCTCTTTAATTCTATCGATGCTGATATCTGCAGCGGCAGTAAAAGAAGCTTCTAAGGTCTCAAGGTTCACTGTGACATCGGATATACCGTCTATGCTCTCAAGGGCTTTCGTTACCGAAGAAACGCAGTGTTGACATTTCATGCCGTTAATCTTAATCGTGTTCATGCCATAGTCTCCATGTTTAATATAATTGTCTCAGGTGAGGGGAAAACATAAAAAGGAATAATATTAATGAGATGTCTCTCCTTTATATTATAAGAGTTTAATACTGGTCTGGACCACGCATCAAGGGATTTTTCACTTCCTAACTTTGCCATGGTTTGAGATGGCAAAAAAAAAGGTTTTTTATGAATTATCAGCACAAAAAAATATCTCTACCCGTCCGCGGCATGCACTGTGCCTCCTGCTCTTCGCGCATCGAAAAGGTTGTGGGCGCCATGGCTGGTGTCCGGAGCTGTACAGTTAATCTTGCCACTGAAGTGATGGTTATAGATGTTGATGAAGCCATCCTGTCAGTTGATGATATTAGCCGCCAGGTTCAAGATTTAGGTTTTGAATTGGTCCTGGCAGACGAGGCCAAGCAGCAGGTTGTTTTTGACATCAAGGGCATGAGCTGCGCCTCCTGTTCAAGTCGTATCGAAAAGGTTGTTGGCTCCCTTGACGGGGTTGAAAAGTGTTCTGTTAACCTTGCTGCGGAAAAGGCAACAGTGATTCTTCGTAGCGATCTGATCAAGGTTCGAGATATTGTTGAAAGCATTAAGGATATCGGCTTTGAGGCATCTGTCAGTCGGGCAGCTGGGGCATCATCCTTTGCCGACAAGCAAAGGGCGAATCAGGAACATCTAGGGGCAATGGTCAGGCGCCTTTGGCCCTCACTTGTTCTTGCCCTGCTGGTCATGGTTTTTTCCATGGGTGAGATGGTTGGCCTGTCCCTACCTTCTTCTGTAAGTCCAGGGCAGCAACCTTTTCGGTTTGCCCTTATTCAATTTTTTCTCGTAGTCCCTGTTTTGTGGTTGGGGAGGAATTTTTATCTCATCGGTATTCCCGCCCTTATCAGAAAATCCCCTAATATGGATTCCCTCATTGCCGTGGGCACTGGGGCGGCCTTTGTCTATTCGACCTGGAATCTTGTCGAGATAGGCATGGGCATCGACCCTTTCCATAAGGCCCATGATCTCTATTTTGAATCCGCTGCCATGCTTATCGCCCTGGTGTCACTGGGGAAATATCTCGAAGCCCGTTCCAAGCTGAAGACCTCTGACGCTATAAGTGCCCTGATGGAGCTGGCCCCGGAGACGGCCTTGCTGGTAAAAGACGGGGCCCAGACAGAAATTTTGGTCAGTGAAATTGGTAAAGGTGATCATATCCTTGTCCGTCCCGGTGACAGAGTAGCCGTGGACGGCATCGTCGTCAGCGGTGAG
>JBFFIS010000341.1:0-3077 GCA_041556375.1 Desulfurivibrionaceae bacterium
AGCATAGCCCCGGTTTGGTGCTGACACCAATAAAAAAGCGCCTTGTTCCCTCTGGTACAAGGCGCTTTTTTATTGTGATTACCAACGAACTGGAGTCACTCCTAGGTACCCATCGTATAACTCTTGGAATATAGACATTTTCTGTCTCACTCAAACGTCATTGCCGCGATGGCGGGAGTCAGTTTGTTTAGCTAGACCTCTTGGGTCGAGTCTCCCTTTTGTCGCTTACCTCCCGCCTTCGCGGCAATCACTCCTGAAAAGGCTGAAAGATGATGGTCACTACCTTTTAATCGCCATCCAAGACGCTTCTGACAATGCGGGCCAGATCTTTGCAATTGACCGGTTTTTGCACAAATCTTTTAATACCTATCTTCAAGGCCTGTTCTTCAGAGAGGGTAGAGCTGAAACCGGTACAAAGAATAATCGGCATCTCGGGGTTGAACTTTAAGACCTCTTCGGCCAGCTTGACTCCGGACAGGCCCGGCATTGTTTGATCGGTTATGAGAATGTCAAAACTGCCGGGAGACTTTTGCAACTCCTCAAGTGCCGCAAGGCTGCTGGTCTTCGGTGTCACTGTGTAGCCAAGGCTTGATAAAACGGCCTCGTAGAGGGTGACAATTGTCGATTCATCGTCAACGATCATGATCCTCTCGGTGCCGGTCGGTAGAGGGCCTCTTTTTTTTTGGCTGACCTCAGCCTTGTCCTCCTCTTCACCTTGGGCCGGAAAAAAGACATGAAACGTTGATCCTTTGCCAGGGGTGCTGTCAACGGTGATTATGCCGCCATAGTCCTGGACGACACCAAGAACAACAGCCAACCCCAGACCGCTGCCCTTGTCGACGGCCTTGGTGGTAAAGTAGGGTTCAAAGATGTGTTGCCGGGTCTGTTCATCCATGCCGCAACCGGTATCGCTGACACTGAGCTCAATAAAGGGCCCGGGGGCCACCCCGGAGTGAGCCAAAACCTCTTCAGCCGTCAACTGCGTGCGTTGCAGGCTGACCTCTAAGGTGCCGGTCTCCTCTGTCATGGCGTGCAATGCATTGGTGCAGAGGTTGACCACCACTTGATGGATCTTGGTTGGGTCGGCGACAATGGTGCCACTGTTAGAGTCTATATTCTCCCGTATCTGAACGGTGGTTGGTAACGAAGCCCGCAGCATTCTCAGGGCCTCCTTGACGACGAGATAAGGCTGCAGCGCCTCTCGGTTATGCGCCCCTTTACGGCTGAAGGTCAGTATCTGTTTGACGAGTCCTGTTGCCCTCTGGCCGGCCTGCAAAACCGCGGCAAGATAGCCCGCGGTTTTGCTGCCTTCTTTGGTTGCCGTTTGGGCCAGTTCGGTAAAACCGATGATGGCGGTCAGTATGTTGTTGAAGTCATGGGCAATGCCGCCGGCCAAGGTGCCGATGGCCTCAAGCTTGTGGGCCTGAAAGCGTTCCTCCTCAAGCTTTTTTTGCTCGGTGATGTCTTTGGCAATGTGGACGACATAGTGGGGACTGCCATTGTCGCCGCTGATGGCCGATGAGGACACTAAAAACGTTTTGCCCAGTTTACCGTAGTCGATTGTTTTTGAATGCGTTGCTGCGTCCTTAAGGGTGTCAAGCAGGGGGCAGCCTGGGCAGGGTTCGCTGAGACCGCAAAAAACCTCGTAACAATATTTACCGAAGAGCTCCCCGTACGTGCAGCCAAGAAAGTCATGGGCTGCTTTGTTGGCCCGGACAATGGTCATGTTCGTGTCTTGCAGGGTGACAATGTCAGGAATAGAGTTGAAGGTTTTTTCCCACTCCTCTTTGCTCGTTCGTAAAGTGTCGGCAATTTTTTTCTGCTTGCTGATGTCGGTGATACATATCCTCAACTGGGCCGTTTCGCCGTCGTCATCGGGGATTGCGATACCTTCCATGAGCACGTCAAGGGGTGGACTGTTTCTTTGCAGTATCCGTAGTTCACAGCTCTGCCGTTTCTTGGATTTAAGGAGGTGCTGTCGATGTTTGTAATAGATGTCCTGGTCGCTTTCGACAATAAAGGCGGACAGCGGTTTCATGAGCAGATGCCCTCTGTCGACAGCGAGCAATTCGGAGGCGGTTAGGTTGGCCTCGATAATCAGGCCCTTGTCGCTGACGGTGAGATAACCCACCGGGGCGAAATCGTAGTGGTCGATATACTTCTTTCGGGACTTCTCCAGCTCTAACTGGGCCTTGCGCAGGTCCTCGTTTTGGAGTTCCAGTTCGATCTGGTAGGTGTCGAGCTCATGGATCAGCTCGGTGACATCTTCCGGCGATATGGCCTTAGAGTCACTTTGGCGGGCCGCGAGAAAAACCTGGGCTCGTCTGCGAAGTTTGGAAAATTTATCCTGGTCGCTATTCTCTTCCATGTTCCTGCCCAGAAAAGCCAATATGCTGATTTTACGTTGAAATGAGCTGCTCCAGTGTTGTGTGCAGGAGCACGGGATGCCATGTGTTATAGAGCGGTGAACCAGAGCCTCAAAGGCGTTAGAAGCTACCCCTCATAGTGCATGGTAGCGAAAAAGAATAAGTAAACACAAGTATGGAATTTTAACTTTTGAATTACCATCGTCTTACAGACTTTGTCCTAGCCATCCCCGTCAAGGCGGGAATGGCTTTTGAGTTCCCAAAACGTTTTTCAGATTTCCGCAAATGAGTCAACACTGCAAAAGATGGTTAAGACGTGATGCTGGTCAAAATTAACTTATTGATCCTTCCTTGATTATAAACACATGGGCTGACAGGAGAGAGGCTGGATCTTCTTCCTCCTCTGCTCCATGTATGACTTCAGGGTATATATTTGCATGGCGTTTAGCTTTGTAAACTCGACACTGTAGCGCCACACCGGCTTTTGGGTTCTGGGCTCAACGATAATATGCAATGCTTTAAGCCGGCCGGTAATTGCGCTAAGAAAACAGTCGTTATCGCCTTTACCGTCGAAGATGATGATGTCCATCTGTATTTCATCCTCTGTTCTGCCCCTGTCGTCAGTATGCAAAAAAGACACGCCACCAGGCCCTATGTCGTTAATTCTGGTAATGAGCGGGATGTCGCCTGAGTTTGTCAGGGCCACGACGC